>DASUUL010000163.1:0-15626 GCA_036374115.1 Acidimicrobiia bacterium
CGACTGCCCTGAAGTCGTCGGGCTCCAGGAGGTGAGCACCCGCGTGTACGAGCTCCTCGAGGAGCTCCCCGCGGTCGACGAGTGCGGCTACGAGCTCGTGCTGCCGAAGCCGAAGGCCATCGACCACGAGCTCGTGCTGACGACGTTGCCGGCCGACGGCACCAAGGTCGTGAAGCTGTCGGGCTTCCGCACCGCCTCGCGGGTGCGCCTCGAATCCGACCTCGGCCCGGTGGTGCTCGTCGTCACCCACCAGGACGGCGACCTCGACCCCGACGAGCCCGGCGCCGACGCCACCTGCAAGAAGAAGACCTGCCCCGCGGTCTGCCGCCCGGGGACCCCGTTCCTCGCCTGCCAGACGACCGTCGCCGCCGACCTCGCCGAGCGGGTGGGCCCCGAGCGGGCGGTCCGGATCCTCATGGGCGACTTCAACGTCACCCCCGCGTCGGGGCGCTACCAGATGCTCGTGGAGGACGACTGGATCGACACCCACCTCGCGGGCGGCAATCCCGAGTGCGATCCCGGCACCGGCACGGGTTGCACCAGCGGACGCCAGGACGACGCCGTCGACGACCTGAGGGACCCCAACGCCCTCCAGAGCCAGCGCATCGACTACATCTTCGTGAAGCCGCCCCGGGGCTGCGAGCCCGTCTTCGATCCCGCCGCCGACGCCGACGGCGACGGGCTCGGCACCGGGATCTGGGATGATCCCGTGGTGGACGGCCCGGGGGGCATCGTGTTCGTATCGGACCACAGCGGCCTGTCGCTCGATCTCTCGTGTGAGGACGGAACATGAACGATCTGGTCATCAAAGGCGGCACCGTCGTCGACGGCACCGGCGCACCGGGCACACCGGCCGACGTCGCCGTGCGTGACGGCGTCGTGAGCGAGATCGGCCCCAACCTGGCGGGCGACCGGACGCTCGACGCCGGCGGCCAGGTGGTGGCGCCCGGCTTCATCGACGTGCACACGCACTACGACGCCCAGGTGTTCTGGGACCCGGCGCTCACGCCGTCGTCGTGGCACGGCGTGACCACGGTGATCGCCGGCAACTGCGGGTTCTCGATCGCGCCGTGCCGCCCCGAGCACCGTGAGCTGCTCGTGCACACGCTCGAACACGTCGAGGACATGAGCCCCGCCACCCTCGACGCCGGCGTGCCGTGGGACTTCGAGACGTTCCCCGAGTACCTCGACGCGGTGGAACGCCGGGGCACGGTGATCAACTACGCCGCCTACATCGGCCACACCGCCCTGCGCCTCTACGTGATGGGCGACGAGGGCTACGACCGGATCGAGGCGACCGACGACGAGCTCGCCCGCATGGCGGCGCTCGTGCGCGAGGCCCTCGAGGCGGGTGCCGCCGGGTTCGCGTCGAGCTCGTCGGCGACCCACTCCGGCGACCAGGGCCGGCCGGTGCCGTCGCGCCTGGCCGACGCCCGGGAGCTGGCGGCGCTGCTCGCCCCGATGGGCGAGCTCGGGCGCGGGGTCGCCGAGCTCCTCCCCGGCGAGCGCATCAAGCACCAGGACGCCTACGACCTCGCCAAGCAGGTCGGGCGCCCGATCACCTGGACCGCCCTGCTCACGCTCACGGGTCACCCGGCGTGGCACGAGGGGATGGCCGAGCTGAACGCGAAGGAGCGCGCCGCCGGCGCCGACGTGTGGCCGCAGGTGTCGGTGCGGCCGCTCACGTTCCAGATGAACCTCATCGAGCCGTTCACCTTCAACATGGCGCCGATGTTCGCCGAGCTCATGGGCGGGAGCATCGAGGAGCGGTTGGCCGCATACGGCGACCCGGAGTGGCGCCGGCGCGCCCAGGACGAGCTCGACCACGGCAAGTTCTTCCGGCCCAGGTGGAGCACGCTCGTGGTGGCCGAGACGACCACGCACCCGGAGATGGTCGGGCGCAGTGTCGAGGAGCTCGCGGCCGAGCGGGGCATGGGCCCCCTGGAGCTGATGTTCGACGTCGCGTGCTCCGAGGGGCTCGCGACCCGCTTCTCGAGCGTGCTCGCCAACGACGACGAGGACGGCATCGCCTACCTCCTCCAGCAGGAAGGGATGCTGCTCGGCCTCTCCGACGCCGGCGCCCACGTGAGCCAGCTCTGCGACGCGTGCATGCCGACCGACCTCCTCGGGCGGTGGGTGCGCGACAAGGAGGTGCTCGCGCTCGAGGCCGCCGTGCGCAAGCTCACCGGCGAGCCCGCCGACGTGTACGAGATGGCGGGGCGCGGCTACCTGCGGCCGGGGGCGATCGCGGACGTCGCCGTGTTCGACCCCGCCACGGTGGCGCCGGGGCCGCTGCGCCGGGTCCGCGACTTCCCCGCCGACGGCGAACGTCTCGTGGCCGACCGGCCCGAGGGCATGACCCACGTGGTCGTGGGCGGTACGCCGATCCGCGTCGACGGCGCCCCCGACGAGTCCGCCGTCGCCGCCAAGCCGGGCACGCTGATCCGCGCCTGATCGTGTTTGTGCAGTAGTACCGGCTCGACGACCGGTCCGCGCACGAACGGCGTCCGCGGGGTCGTGTGGGCGCGAACCGGTCACTGTGTCGGTGCTATCGCACAAACAAGGAGAGGGTCAGGCGCGCTCGCGTCGCCAGGAGACGGCGGTCCAGTCGACGGGCTCGATCTCCTCGGTGATGCCGTGGGCGGCGCGGTAGTCGTCGACGGCGCGGCGGCACGCCTCGAGGGCGCCGTAGTCGTCGACAATGCAGTAGCCGCCGACGGAGAGCTTGGGGTACAGCGCCTCGAGCGCGTCCATCGTCGACTCGTAGAGGTCACCGTCGAGGCGCAGCACCGCCAGCCGCTCGATCGGCGCGTTCGGCAGGGTGTCCTTGAACCACCCCGGGAGGAACTCGACCCGGTCGTCGAGGAGGCCGTAGCGGGCGAAGTTGGCTCGCACCTGCTGCACACCCACCGACAGCTCGGCGTGCCCGGTGTAGTCGAGGCCGGCGTCGGCCGGGAACGCGTCGGGGTCGGGCGCGGGCAGCCCCTGGAACGAATCGGCCACCCACACCCGCCGCCGGTCGTCGTCGTAGGCGGCGAGGACCGCACGCATGAAGATCGTGGTGCCGCCCCGCCAGACGCCCGCCTCGAGGAGATCTCCGGGCACGTCGCGACGCAGCACGTCGACGACGCACGCCTCGACGTCGTCGAGCCGGCGCAGCCCGATCATGGTCTCGGCGTGCGCGGGCCAGTCGAGCCCGAACTCGCGCTCGGTGCGCGCGAGGCGCCGGCGGTGGCCCCGGAGCCGGCGGTGGCTGCTCCTCGCCGGTGGACCGAGCCGCGCCCGGGTCGCGTGCGTGTCGGGAATCACGGCGAAGCCCCGGCGCGCGAGCAGGCGGGTGAGAGCGCCCGATCCCGGCAATCCGGGAACACGCCGAACCGTTCGGCCCGCCACCGCCGGAACCGCGGGCACCACCACGTAGCCGCGCACCCAGAGCTGGTGCATCACCTCGGCAACGAGCCGCCGGCGTCGCCCCCGCGACCGCTCCTCCTCCACGAACAGCGCGCGTGTGAGCGACTGTTTCAGGAGCTCCAGGTACGCGTCCCGCGTGTCGACCTGCACGGAGCCATCTTCGCAGGCGCGCCCATTAGCGTGGCCACTCGTGAATCTCGCCGACGACGCCACCGGGCGCGCCCGCTACTACCGGGCGTGCGCCATCGGCGCGCTCGCGGCCGGGATCGTGTTCATGTGGATGCTCGCGGCGGGTCGGGTCGACCTGGGGCGGGCGAACGAGCTCAGTCACTTCTACGACTCCCAGGCCCACAGCCTGCTCGACGGTCACTGGGACGTGCCCCGCGACGACCTCGGCATCGAGGCCTGGATCGTCGACGGGAAGGCCTACATGTACTTCGGGCCCGTCCCGGCCCTGATGCGGATGCCGGTCGCGCTGTTCACGGACCGCTTCGACGGTCACCTCACCCAGCTGTCGATGCTGGCCGCGTTCGCGGTGTTGATGGTGTTCACGACGCGCCTGGGCTGGCGGATACGCACGCTCGCGCGCGGCCACGCGCCGGAGAGCACGGTCGACGCCTTCGCCGCGGGTGCGTTCACGTTCGTCGTGGGGACCGGATCGGTGGTGCTGTTCCTGGCGAGCCGCCCGATCGTGTACCACGAGGCCGAGCTGTGGGGAGCGGCACTGGCGATCGCGGCGTTCGACTTCCTGCTCGTGTTCGTCCTCGAGTCCGGCGCCAGGCCCCTGGCGTGGGCGGCGGTCTTCGGGGGCGCGGCGTTCCTCACGCGGGCGTCGGTCGGGGCCGGACCGCTGGCCGCGCTCGGCCTGTTGCTGCTGGCGCGCCTGCTCCTGCTGGCGCACCGCCGGTTCCGCCACCGCCTCCTCGTGGCGCCGCTGGGCTGGCTCGGCCTCGGCGACGACAACCGCAACCGCGGCTACCTCTTACCTCTCACGCTCGCGGTCGCGATCCCGGCTGCGCTGTACATGTACGTCAACTACGCCCGGTTCCGGCACCCCTGGAGCCTGCCGATCAGCCGGCACGCGACCGTTCTCCAGGGCATCGACCCGGATCGCATCGAGGCGCTCGCCGCCAACGGCAACAGCCAGTTCGGGCTGAAGTTCGTGCCGACCAACGTCCTGGCGATGCTGCGACCCGACGGCCTCGGCGTCGACGGGTTGTTCCCGTGGCTGACGTTCCCGCCTCCCGCCGACGTGATCGGCAACGTGAAGTTCGACACCATCGACTGGGCGGGCAGCATTCCGGCCACGATGCCGCTGCTGTTCGTGCTCGCGCTCGTGGGTGCGGTCGCGGTGTTCCGGCGCCGGACGGCATCGGAGCCATCCGTCGCCGCGCTGCGCGTGCCCGTGCTCGGCGCGTTCGCGGGCGGCTTCGTGACCCTGACGATCTACTTCATCGCCCAGCGCTACATCTCCGACTTCCTGCCGCTGATCGTGATCCTGGGCCTCGTCGGGTTGCACGTGCTGCTCCAGAGGCTCACCGGTGTGGATCCGCGCCGTGGTCTCTCGCGCGCGCTCGTGACCGGCTTCGTCGTGCTGGCACTGTTCTCGGTGTGGGCGAACTTCTCGCTCGCCCTCCTCTACCAGCGGGAGTTCAACGTCTTCCTGTCGCCCTCGGAGCGGGCGGACTTCGTCGGCTTCCAGTACCGGATCGACGAGCTCTTCCCGGGAGGCTCCCGTTTCGACCTCGGCGAGGGGCCCACGCTGCCGCGTCCCGAGCCCGCGCTCGCCGACACGTTGTTCGCGGTCGGCGACTGCGACGGCCTTTACTGGACCGACGGCGAGATCTGGTTCGGCGTGGAACGAACCGCGGTGACGGGGGAATATCCGCTGCGGGTCACCTTCCCGGACGCCCCGCGCGGCACCACCGAGACCCTCCTCACCGTCGGCAGCGGCGACGAGCGCGACCGGGTGCTGGTCGAGTACCGCGACGACGACCACGTCGTGTTCGCGTTCGAGACGTCGGCCGAGGACGGGCGCGTCTACCGCAGCGACCCGGTCGAGATCGACCCGGGGCGGGAGTACCTCGTGGACGTCGTCGTCGACTCGGTGGTGGGCCGCTTCGACCTCGAGGTCGACGGCGACCCGGTCTTCGGGTTCACGACCCCCGTGAGCGCCGGCCCGGTCGTGGTCGCCGGCACCGAGGGGGCGGGCGAGGCGGTCGACTTCGGCGGCACGGTGGAGCACGTTCCCGCCACCGCATCCCTGTGCCGGGACCTGGTCGCGGCGCGCTGAGCAACCGGCGAGCCCATTCCTATACTCGGTCGCCGTGAACCCCGCTCGCGCGCCCGGCGTCACGCGCCCCGACGACGCCCAGCCCGGCGTGGCTCCTCGCGACGGGGTTCAGCCGGAAGAGACCGGCACCGGGCGTGGGGGCGTGCGCGGTGCGAGCCTGCGGTCGCCCGCCACGATCGTGGCCGCCGCCCTCGTCGCGCTGCTCGCGCTCCCGCTGGTGGTCGCGCTCGTCGTGCTCCACGAGCCGCGCACCTTCCCCACCCTCGACATGGCGATGACCGAGATCCGCGTGCGCGACGTCGGCACCGGCGACACGCCGCTCATCGGCCTTCCCGGCCGCATCGGCGGGTTCGGCGAGCAGGGCAGCCATCCGGGGCCGCTGAGCTTCTGGGCCCTCGCGCCCGTGTACCGCCTCCTCGGCGCGACCGCGTGGGCCATGAACGTCTCGATGGTCGTGCTCCAGGTGGGCGCGCTCGCCCTCGCGCTCTGGCTCGCCCGCCGCCGCGGCGGCCTCGTGCTCGTACTCGGCCTGGGGGTCGTGCTCGCGCTCCTCGCCCGCACCTACGGGGCCGGAACATTGACCGAGCCGTGGAACCCGCACCTGCCCCTGCTCTTCTGGGTGGTCACGCTGCTCGCGGTGTGGTCGGTGCTGTGCGACGACCTCACCTTCTTGCCCGTGGCCGTCGTGACCGGCTCGTTGTGCGCGCAGACCCACATTCCCTACCTCGGCCTGTCGGGCGGGATCGTCGCGTTCGCGTTCGCAGCCGCGTTCGTGCAGGCGTACCGGCGCCGCCAGGACGACCCGGAGGGGCTCGGTCGCTACTGGCGGTACGCGCTCATCGCGCTCGGCGTGGGCGTGATCGTGTGGCTGCCACCGATCGTCGACCAGCTCACGGCGACGCGGGGGAACTTCAGCGTCATCGTCGAGCACTTCGGCGACCCACCCGAAGAGCCGGTGGGTCTGCGGCGCGGCGTCGAGCTCGTCCTCATCCATCTCAACCCCTGGCGGTTGGTCAGCGGGCGCGTCGTGACCGAAACACCCCAGACCACAACGACGGGCTCGTGGGTGCCCGGTCTGGTCTTCCTCGCCGCGTGGGGCGGTGCGGTCGCGGGCGCGTGGCGTCTGCGGCTGCAGTCGCTGCTGCGCCTCGACCTCGTGCTCGGCGTCGCGCTCGTGCTCGCGACGGTCTCGGCGAGCCGGATCTTCGGCTTCGTCTGGTACTACCTGCTGCTCTGGGCGTGGGGCATCACCGCGTTGATGGTGCTGACCGTCGGGTGGACGGCGGCGGTCGCGGTGGGCCGGCGCCTCGACGACGCCGCCCGGCGCCGGGTGCTCCGGGCCGTGCCCGCCGCCCTCGGGGCGGTCGTGCTCGTGATCGTGGCGATCTTCGCCGTCGACGCCGCCGACACCGAACGCGCCGTCCCCCGGCTCTCCGACACCGTCGGGCGGGTGAGCGCGCCGACGGTCGACGCGCTCGAGAGCGGCTCCGTCGCCGGGGGCGGTCGCGACGGGCGCTACCTCGTGACCTGGGACGACCCCAACGCCATCGGCTCGCAGGGTTGGGGCCTCCTCAACGAGCTCGACCGCCAGGGCTTCGACGTCGGCGTTCCCGAGTCGTACTGGCCCGCCTCCACGCCCGACCAGCGGATGCGGGCCGAGGACGCCACCGCCGAGGTGCACTTCGTGACCGGCCCGGGCCTGGGCGAGTGGGCGAGCCGCCCCGGCGTGGAGCGGGTCGCGTACCTCGAGCCGCGCACCCGGGCGGAGCGGACGGAGTACGAGCGCCTCCGCGAGGAGGTCATCGAGGAGCTCGAGGCGGCCGGGGTCCCCGACGTCGTCGAGAACGTCGACCAGAACCTGCTCACGGCGGCCGCGCACCCGCAGACACCCAAGTCGACCCAGGAGAAGATCGTGCGGATGATCAACCTGGGGCTGCCCACCGCCGTGTTCGTCGGGCCGGCGCCGACGCCGTAGGCGTCAGGCGGGCGCGGCCGAGACGGCCTCGGGCTGCGGTTCGAGCTCGAAGAGGAACTGGTAGGCGAACAGCGTGGGCGCCAGCGCCACACCGAGCCGGTCGAGGCGGCTCGCGAGCCCGCCCGCCCGGGTCGCGCGCCCGTCGGCAGCGGTGCGAGCGCGGCGGCCGCGCTCGGCGACCTCCAGGGGCAAGCCGACGGCCTCCCGGCGGCGGACGGTGAGGCCGCCCTGCTTCGCCAGGCGTTCGAAGCTGCGGCGGGTGAAGAAGCGCACGTGGTCGTGGTCGAGGATGCCGCGCCGGTCGTAGTCGAAGCGCCCGAGCACGACCCGCGTGCGCGGGTACCAGTGGGCGAAGTTCGGCACGCTGGCGACGATCGAGCCGCCGGGCGCGAGCCGGTCGCGGGCGTCGGCGAGGAGCTGCTCGGGCCGGCGGACGTGCTCGAGCACGTCGGCGGCGAGGACGACGTCGTAGCCGTCGCCGACGGCGTCGGGGATGCCGTCGTCGAGGTCGCCGACCACGAACCGGTGCACACGGTCGCGCACGCCCGCGTGCTCCTCGCGGTCGACGGCGGTCACCTCGTGCCCGTACACCCGCAGGCGCTCGGCCAGCGATCCGTCGGAGCACCCGAGGTCGAGAATCCGGCTGCGGGGCCGGGCGGCGAGCCAGGCCACCAAGCGGCCGTGGGAGGTCTCGTCGCCCTCCTTCGACTCGTACGCGTCGCTGGCGAAGGCGGTCTCGCCGGTGCCGAAGCCCATCTTGTGGAACCGGTAGCGGGTGACGTGCTCGACGATGTCGCGCGCGTACTGGATGCCGTCGACGTAGCAGATCTCGTCGCCGTAGTAGGTCGGGATCGGCACCTCCTCGATGCGCTTCCCCGCCTCGTGGAGCTGGACGATGATCTGGGTGTCGAAGTCGAAGCCGTTGGAGTTGGCCTCGAACGGGATGTCGCGCAGCGCCGCGAGGTTGTAGGCGCGGTAGCCGCTGTGCCACTCGCTCAGGTCCATGCCCACGACCGCGTTCTCGAAACGGGTCAGGATCTTGTTGCCGAAGTACTTGTAGAGCGGCATGCCGCCACGCCGCGCCTCGCCCGGGTGCATCATGCGCGATCCGAACACGGCGTCGCACTTGTCGAGCTCGAGGGGCGCGACGATCTCGGGGAGGATCTCGGGCGCGTACTGACCGTCGCCGTGGAGGAGCACGACGATGTCGAGGTCGTGCTCCATCGCCCACTTGTAGGCGGCTTTCTGGTTGCCCCCGTACCCGAGGTTCTCCGGCTGGCGGATCACCGTGAGCGGCAGATCGGTGGTCTGCCCGTAGCCGAGCCCGACGAGGTAGGTGGCGTCGGTGCTGGCGTCGTCGGTGACGAGCACACGATCGATGCGAGGAACGAAGTCGCGGGGGATGCGGTCGAGCACGTGCGCGAGCGTCGACGCCGCGTTGTAGGCGACGATCAGGATCCCGATCCGCTTCATCGGGCCGTCAGGCTACCGCCGCTCGGCGCGATCACCGGGAAGGGCCGCCCGACGGGTCGCGCGGGGGCGAGACACCGATCCGTTCGTACGCCTCGGGCGGGATCCGGCGCACGTCCTTGTACACGTGGTGCACACAGGCCTCGCCCGGCCGTTCGGGCGGGTGCTCGATGCTCGTGGGCGCGCCGCCCCACTCGACCGGCTGGATCTCGTTGTTCACCGAGCAGTGCGCGCAGTACACGGGCAGCTCCTCACGCATGAAGGTGCGCCCGGCCCGCTCCCGCAGCGTGAGGTAGGCGTGCTCGCCCTCGTAGCGGCCGTCGTCGATGAGCTTGCCGCCGGTGCCGCAACGGAACGACAAGACGATCTTCTCGTCGTCCTCGCTCACGTCGACCTGCCCCATGTTGGCCACCATCGCCCGGGCGATGACCTTGGCCCGGGCCGACGCCGGGAGCGAGCCCCAATCGGTGCCCGTGTCGCGCCGGGGCCGCACGAACTCGTCGCCGGTCTTGCGCAGGGCGCGCTCGACGGCCGCCTCCCCGAGCTCCTCACCCACGAACGTGAGCAGCGACGTGATCCAGTTGATGGAGTAGTCCTTGAGCGAGCTCCACTGCTGCACGGCGGCGTCGAGCAACCGGTCGCCGTCGGCGGCGCGCCGGTCGTGGTACGCGGCCCGCGCCTGGTCCCACAGCGGCGCCCTCATCCGCGCGATCTCGTCTTCCCCCAACATCGGCTCTGTCATTCGCCCCCCTCTCGATGCGTGCGTCGTGCGCACTATTTACGCACGCGGTACGCATCAATGGACGAGCGGCGCGGGAGACCCAGCACCCGCTCGGCGATGATGTTGCGCTGGATCTCGCTGGTGCCGCCCGGGATCGTGCCCGCGAACGAGCGCATCCACTGGATCGCCCACGAGCCCTCGCGCCACATGACGGGGCCGAGCACGTCGGTGTCGACCGCGACCGGGCCCTGCGCCTCCATCCCGGCGTCGAGGCAGCGCTGCACGGTCTCGCTGCCGAACAGCTTCAGCAGCGAGTGCTCGGGCGACGACTTGCCCCGCATGAACTTCGAGAACCCGCGGTAGCCCATGAGGAACAAGGCCTGGGCGTCGATGTGCAGCCCCGCGACCGTGTCGCGGAACTGGGCGTTCTCGCGGTTGGGGCGCCCGTCGGGCCCGGGCCGCTCTCCGAGCGCGATCAGCGCGCGCACGGCCCGCTGCGCGAGATAGGCGTAGTCGATCCACAACATCGCCCGCTCGTGCGCGAGCGAACCCTGCGTGATCGGCCACCCCCCGTCGAGCTCGCCCAGCAGGTTCTCGCGCGGAACGACGACGTCGGTGAAGAACACCTCGTTGAAGTCGAAGTAGTCGGGCTCCGACAGCTCGGGAAAGGGGCGGCACTCGATGCCCGGCGTCGTCATGTCGACGATGAGCGCGCTGATCCCCTCGTGCTTGGGTGCCTCCGGGTTGGTACGCACGAAGCAGAGGCACCAGTCGGCATGATGCGCGCCCGACGTCCACACCTTCTGGCCGTTGACGACGAAGTGGTCACCGTCGAGCACGGCCCGCGTCTGCAGGCTCGCGAGGTCGCTGCCGGCGCCGGGTTCGCTCATGCCGAGGCACCACGCGATCTCGGCCCGCAGGGTCGGCACGAGGAAGCGCTCCCGCTGTTCGGGCGTCCCGTAGTCGCGGATCGACGGGGCGACGATGCCGAGCCCCTGCGGGTTGAGGCTGCGCGGGATGTCGCGGCGCGACAGCTCCTCGAAGTAGATCATCTGCTCGGCCGGGCTCGCGTTGCGCCCGCCGAGCTCGGGCGGCCAGCCGGGCACGAGCCACCCGGCGTCGAAGAGCGTGCGCTGCCACGCCCGCGACCAGTCCTGGAGGTTGGCGCTCGACTGCTTGGGCCGGCGGAGCACGTCGTCGGGCGGCACGTTGGCGTCGAGCCAGGCCACGAGCTCGGCCCGGAACGCCTCTTCCTCTTCCCTCGGCCGCAGTCGCATGCCGGAGACGGTACCTGACACGAGCGTCACTCAAGCGGGGCGGGTCTGCGGGCGTGACGCCAGCGCCCCCAGGCCGACGGCGCCGAGCACGACGACGCTGGGCTCGGCCGGCACCCGGAACCGGGTCTGGCCGTAGGTGACGGCGGACGCGATCGTCACGATCACCACCGGCACGAGCAGCGGCCACAGCGCGACCCGCCGCCGGTACGTCACGACGCCGCCGTAGACGGCCAGCGCGAGCAACGGATAGAACGCGACCAGGCCGAGTGCCGTCACCCAGCGTTCCCGGCCCTCGCCGGTGTTGTACTCGAGCATGTCGAAGGGGCGGAACACGCTCCACGTGCGCCCGACGCGTGCGAAGGCCACGATCACGGCCCGGCCCGTGTGGTCGCCGATGTACTCGAACGCCCGGTCGCGGTAGAGCTTGCTGTCGACCGACTGGTCGCCCTGCGGGTTGCCGCCCAGGCACGTGAGGTCGGTGAGCCCGATGTCGCTCCCCGAGTAGACGCTGTCGCAGTTCGAGCCCAACAGGGCGATCCCGTCGTTGGTCGACAGGAACGTCGGCTCCTCGAAGCGCGCCAGGTTGAACACCACCCACGGGCCGATCAGCAGCGCCGCGATCCCGAACGCCGCCACCACCGGGCGCCACGCCAAGGCGCCCCGGCGCCACGGCACCAGCACCGTCACCGGCAGCGCCAGCAGGGGCAGGAGGAGCACGAGCTCGGCGCGCGCGAGGGCGGCCAGAGCGCACAGGGCGCCCAACGCGGCCGCGGTCCCGACCGCCGGTCGCCGCCGGAACCGGTACGCGCTCAGCAACGCGAGCGTCACGGCCAGCGCCGCGAGCGTCTCCGACATGATCAGGCCGTCGTTGACCCAGAGGTTCGGATAGACGGCGGCGATCCCGGCCGCGAACCAGCCGGCGCGCTCTCCGCCGATCTCGCGTCCGAGCAACCCCAGCACGAGCACCGTGACGGTGCCGAACACCGCCATGGTGAAGCGGTCGGCGTCGGTGCTGTCGTCGGTGAGGAAGGACACCGGCGCGAGCACGATGATCGTGAGCGGCGGGTGGTCGGCGGCTGGGTCGCTGCCGACCAGCGGCGGCGGGTGGGGGTCGAATGGCTCGAGGAACTCGCCGTGACGCCCGAGGCGGTCGGCAGCGGCGTTGTAGAACACCTGGTCGCCCGCGGGCGCCTCGTCGAGCTTGGCGAACACGACGTACGCGATGCGCACCGCGAACCCCACCGCCACGATCGCGAGCAGGATCCGCCAGAAGCGGGTGAACGAACGCGGGTCCCACGGTCGGGGCTGTCGCCGACCCGGGTCGCCGCCGGTCACGGGTCAGCGGCGCTGCGTGAGCAACAGCGCGCCGGCGAGCGGACCGCCGCCGGCGCAGGCGACGCCGACCTCGGGATCGCCGGGCACCTGGCGCTCCCCCGCCTCCCCCCACAGCTGCACGCACGCCTCGTGCAGGAAGCCGTAGCCGTGCAGCCGGCCCGCCGAGAGCTGGCCGCCATGGGTGTTGAGGGGCAGCTCGCCGTCGCGGGCGATCCGGGCGCCGCCCTCGACGAACGGGCCCGACTCACCCCGGCCGCAGAAGCCCATCGCCTCCAGCCACGCCATCGTGATGAAGCTGAAGCCGTCGTACATCTCGGCCAGCTGCACGTCCGACGGCGACAGCGCGGTGCGGGTCCACAGCTGGGCGCCGGCGTCGCGGCACGCCATCGTCGTGAGGTCGTCGAACTGGTCCCACGACGGCCGCCCCCTGAGGGCGGTGCCCACCGCTTCCACCTGCACCGGCGGCTTGCGCAGGTCGGGCGCGGTGTCGGCGCGCGAGACGATGACGGCGGTTGCTCCGTCGCTCGGCACGTCGCAGTCGTACAGGCACAACGGGCTCGAGATCATCCGCACACCGAGGTAGTCGTCGAGCGTCATCGGGTCGCGGTAGATCGCCTTGGGGTTGACGCCCGCGTTCTTGCGGGCGTTGAGCGCGATCTGGGCGAGCTGCTCGCGTGTGGTGCCGAACTCGTGGAAGTGCCGCTGGGCGAACATCGCGATCCACACGGCCGCCGACGGCGCCGCGAACGGCAGCGTCCACTCCATGAAACCGCTGGCGCGGAAGCCGCCCCGCCCGCCGCCGCCGGGCATGACCGCGGCCCGCCCCTTCTCGCCCTGGGCGCTGCCCTCGTAGACGGAGCGGAAGCACAGCACGTGCGTGGCGAGGTCGCACGCCACCGCCAGGCACGCGTCGATGACCGAGCCCAACTGGCCGGGCAGCTCGAGCCCGCCCGTGTACCACGAGAGGTTCAGGCGGAGCGCGTCCTGCACGTCGACGATGCCGGCGCCGGAGAAGCCCGGCGGCGTGTCCATCCCGCCCGGGTAGGTCGCGAGCCCGTCGACGTCGGCGGGGGTGAGGCCGGCGTCGGCGATCGCGGCGAGGCAGGCGTCGAGGGTGAGGTCGAGCGGGTCGCGGTAGAGGCGGCGCCCGACCTCCGACTGGCCGGCGCCGCTGATGACGGCCCGCTTCTCGGGGTACTCCCTGGCCACGGCGCTACTGCTCGCCGTCGGTCTTCAGCGGCTCGAACAGCGGGATCCACACGTGCTCGTCGCCGTCGGTGTGCTCCTCGAACACCGCCCGCACCGGCATGCCGACGTACACGTCGTCGGGCGCACAGTTGACGATGTTGGTGGTGAGGCGCACGCCCTCCTGTTCCACGATCTCGACGATGGCGACGACGTAGGGCAGCTCGGGCCCCGGCATCCACGGCTGGTGGTTGACGGTGTAGGTGAGCACGGTGGCGCGCCCCGACACGTCCTCCACCTTGAGGTTCTTCCCGTAGCAGCGCGGGCAGCGCGTCACCGGGGGATGGACGTAGGTGCCGTCACTCTGGCACCGGAGGAAGCGGAGCTCTCCGTCGCCGCCGCCGGTCCAGAAGTGCCGGTTACGGTCGGTGATGCGCGGCAGGATGCGGAAGGGAGCGTCGCTCTCGGTCACGCGCTCGTCAGTCCTCTTCCGCTTCGGGGGCGGCGTCGAAACCTTCACGGGCGTGCGGGATCGCCTCCACCGCGGGCAGGAGACCGAAGCCGGGCAGGGTGAGCATGATCGAGCCCAGGATCTCGTCCCAGCTCGCGCCCACTTCCTTGGCGAGGCGGGCGTGGCGGCGTACTCCCGGCGGGTTGCGCAGGATCACCGTGCACACGAGCCGGATGAGCTCGTGGGTCTTGCGGTCGGGCGCCGTGAGCGAGTCGATCTGGCTGAGCCACGCGTTCTGGGCGGTGTGCAGCGCCGGAAACACCTCGTCGAGGGGCTCCTCGAACGGGAAGCTCCAGTCGGGCTGCTTGCTCGCGGTCACGGTGCCCGCCCCGTGCCGTGATCGCCCTCGACGACGTCGGCCATCATCTGGGGCCCTCCTCGAAATCGGCCACTGGTGCAACCTACGGCACTCGGTCGGGGAGCGGCGCACCGCCGCGGCCGAGCCCGACGGCGACCACGGCCCGGCGATCAGCCCCGGGTGGGCAGAGCCGCGACGGCGACGCCGTTCACCTTGGCCTCGCCCTCCTGGTTCACCACCTCGCACTCGAGGTCGACGAGGTGGTCCCCGCCCTCCTCGTACTTGGCCGCGACCCGGATCTTCGTGGTGAGCACCTCGCCGGGCCAGGTCTGCTTGGTGAAGCGCACCTTGTACGACTTGAGGTTGCCCACGCCCACGTAGTCGGTGAGGGCGGTGGCCAGCATCCCGGCGGTGAACATGCCGTGGCCGAACACGCTCGGCAGGCCCGCCTCCTTGGCCTTCACCTCGTCGGTGTGCATCGGGTTGAAGTCGCCCGACGCGCCGGCGTAGGTGACGAGGTCGGTGCGGGTGAGCTCGTGGCTCTTCTCGGGCGCTTCGTCGCCCTTCTCCACGTCCTCGTAGAACACTTGCTCCTGCGGCATGGGGCAGGTGGTACCCGCTCCCTGACACGACTGTCAACTTCGCGGCATCATGCGACGCCGCGTGATTCGGCCGACATCACCGGGAGGCCTGCATGGCAGTGGCGGAGCCCGTCGACGCCGACCAGTTCGGGACGGCCGAGCAACACGTGTGCACCGACGTGCCCCGCGCGGGCCCGGCCGAGCGGGCCGGCGCCGTGCGGGCCGCCCTCGTGGGACGTGCGTTCGAGTCGGCGGTCGACGTGGCCGTGACCGAGGGCGAGCGGCTCGTGGGGCTGGTGACGATCGAGGCGCTGCTGGCGGCCCCCGAAGACGCCACCCTCGGCGCGGTCATGGACGACGACCCGCCGATCGTGACTCCCGGAGTCGACCAGGAGATCGCGGCCTGGCACGCCGTGCGCCACGGCGAGAGCAGCCTGGCCGTGGTCGACGACACCGGCCGCTTCGTCGGGCTCATCCCGCCGACGCGGATGCTGACGGTGCTGCTCGAGGAGCACGACGAGGACATGGCCCGCCTCGGCGGCTACCTCGCCAGCACCGCGCGGGCGCGC
>DASUUL010000164.1:0-11197 GCA_036374115.1 Acidimicrobiia bacterium
GAGCGTGAGCGTGCGCTCGTCGGGCGCCCGCGGCGTCTCGTCGTAGCCGTCGTGGCGCAGCGCGAGGCGGCCCAGCGGGTCGACGCGCACGTCGCACTCGCCCCACCCGATCGGCGAGGCGAGGAACTGGCGCAGGTTCGAGTGGTCGTTCACGCCGTGCCACACCAGCTGCACGTGCTGGGGGAGGTGCCGCTCGGAGAGGAGGGCGGTGATGTCGTAGGACTCGCCCCGCACCGTGCGCGGCGTGGGGATCCGGCGCGACTCGTAGAGCGTGTGGGCGTGGAGGAAGAGGATCTCGCCCGCGCTGTCGGCCGCGGCCATCGAGCGGATGTTGACGGGCTCGTTGTCGACGACGGCGAAGACGCGCAGACCCTGCTCGCGGAAGGCGGCGAGCGCGGCGACCTTGGTGTCGACCACGCCCTGCTCCCAACCCTTCGGGTTCATGTGCAGGAGCTCGGAGCGGAACTCCACCCGGTACTCCTCGCCGAGGGCGTTCAGCGAGCGCAGGGTCTCGGCGCGGAGGCGCTCGGGCCGGCCCGTGTTGAGCCCGACGAAGGTGTCGGGCTGGAGTTGGAACCAGCGGATCACGTCGAGCACGCCCTGGTACGGGCGGTGGGCGGCGAGGACCGCCTCGGGCTGCCAGCGCCGGGCGAGGTACCACGCGTGCACGCGCTCGGCCACGGCGGCGGGGAGCGCCATGCCGGCGAGCAGGCGGTCGACCTGGTTCTCGTGCACGTCGATGTCGCCGGGCTCGAGGCCGAGGAAGAAGTCGGTTCCGTGCTCGCGGTCGTAGGAGAGCAGCACGTCTCGCACCATGTGGCGCATGTCGAGGATCGTGCCGTCGATGTCGAAGACGATCATCAGCCGATCGTCGGGGTATTCGCGCCGGAACCGCTCGTAATGCCGGGCGAGACGGCGCATCCAGTCGCTCACCGCTTCACGGTAACGACGGCGCGTGAACAGACGGTGACGTCCGCCTGGCGCGCGTGCGAAGGCTTGCGCGCTACCAGCGCTTCTCGTAGCGGTTGCGCAGGAGCACGGCGGCGAGGTTCGCCAGCAAGGTCACGGCCAGCAGCACGATGATCGCCGCTCCCGCGAGCTCCGTGCTGAACTCCTTCTTGGCGTCGGTCGCCCACTGGAACACCACCATCGGCAGCGCCGTGTAGGTGGTGTCGAACTTCTCGAAGAACCCGGCGCTGCCGGTGGTGAAGAACGTGCCGTAGAACGCGCCGACGAGGATCAGCGGTGCCGTCTCGCCCAGGGCCCGCGCCAGCGACAGGACCGTGCCCGTGAGGATGCCGGCGAGGGCGTTGGGGAGCACCAGGCGCCGGGTGACCTCCCATTTGGTTGCGCCGACGCCGTACCCGCCCTCCCGCAGCGATTGCGGGACCGCGCGGAGCGCCTCGGAGGCGGTGATGATCACGATCGGAAGGACGAGGATGGCGAGCGTCAGGCCGCCCGAGATGATCGTGCGCCCGCCGGTGAGACCGCCGTTCTCGCCGCGATTCGTGCCCAGCAGTTGCACGAACACGGCCAGGCCCAGCAGCCCGTACACCACCGACGGTACGCCGGCGAGGTTGCGGATGTTGAGCCGCACGAACCGGGTGCCCAGGTTGTCGCGCGCGTACTCCTCGAGGTACACGGCGGTGGCGATCCCCAGCGGGAACGACACGATCACCACGATCATCGCCAGTGCCGCCGAGCCGAAGATCGCCTGGGCGACCCCGGCCCGGTCAGGGATGCGCGACAGGTCGGAGGTGAAGAAGCTCCAACCACGCTCCTGGATCGTGGGCCAACCGTCGTTGATGACGGTGCCGACCAGCACGATGATGAAGAACAGGCACGCCAGCAGGCACAGGAGCAGCGCGCTCTGGAAGACGATGCCGGCGACGTCGATGCGCCGGCCCCGGAGCGCCCGGTCGACCGTGACCTTGCGGGTGATCGCGACGTCGCTCGCCGACATCAGTACCTCTCCCGCACGCGGTTCACGAAGAAGTCGCCGATCATGTTCAGCGCGAAGGTGACGACGAACAGCAGGATCCCGAGGAAGAACAGGCTGTTGTACGCCTGACCCGCCCCGCGCCCGCCCCCGGCGGCGATCTGGTCGGTGCCCACCGCCAGCTGCGCCATCGCCGCGGTGATCGTGGTCCCCACGCCGTAGACGTCGGTCTGGAGCCGGGCGTCGCCGATCGAGCCGGCCGCCAGCGCGACCACCATCGTCTCCCCGATGGCCCGCGATGCGGCGAGGATGAGCGCGGCGACGATGCCGGAGATCGCCGCGGGGAACACCACTCGCACCACGGTGGTGAGGCGCCGTGCCCCCATGCCGTACGACGCCTCCCGGAGGGAGTCGGGGACGGCGCGCATCGCGTCTTCGCTCACCGAGGCCACGAGCGGTGTCACGAGCAGGCCGACCCCGAGGCCGGCGGCGGCGAGGCTGAACGCGCTCGCCTCGCTCGAGAGGCGCTGCACGATCTCGGGTCCGAGCCACTGCACCGCGAAGAACCCGAGCACGATGCTCGGGATGCCGGCGAGGACCTCGAGGATGGGCTTGAGCAGGCGGCGCACGCGCGGCCGGGCGTACTCGGCGAGGTAGATGGCGGCGCCGAGCCCGAGCGGTGTCGCCACGATCATGGCCACGCCCGTGACGTAGAGCGACCCGAGGAACAGGGTCAGGAGGTCGAAGCGGCCCACCCGGGGGGCCCAGCGGTGAGGGTCGGTCCAGAGCCGGTTGAGGTCGATGTTCGTGAGGAACTCGTACGACTTGCCGACGAGCGACAGGATGATCGCGATGCTGATCAGCAGCGACGAGAGCCCGGCGGCGAGGAAGACGTACTTGATCGCACGCTCGCGTGCGTTGCGGCGGCGGTTCCCGCTCAGGTCGACCGGGGGCGGGTGCGCCGTGGTTACGCCTGCCATCGCAACTCCCGGGTTTCGTTCGAGATCGGTGGGAACGCTAGCGGGGCGACCGACCGGAGCCGGTCACCCCGCAGCGCACGCGTGCAGCCGGCAGGGGGAACCGGGCTAGCTGCCTGCGTTCTCCCACGCCTCGATGTTCTCCTGGATCTGGCTGTCCGACATGGGGACGTAGCCGGCCTCGGTGACGATGTCGGTGAGAATGTCCTCCGTCATGTAGAAGTCGACGAAGGCCTGCACCGCCTCGTTGTCGGCCGCCTCGGCGTTGTTCGGGTAGATGAACAGCGGGCGGGCGATCGGGTACCGGCCGTTGCGGATGGTCTTGCGCGTCGGCTTGATGCACTTGCCCGCCTCTTCGTTGTACACGCGGACGACCTTGAGGTCCTCCTGGTTCTCCTCGAAGAACGAGAACCCGAAGAAGCCGATGCCGTCGCTCGTGCTCTCCACCCGCTGGACGGTGTCGTTGTCGTTGGGGAACTGGCCGTCGGACACGAGCGGCTCGATCACCTCCTGCTCGCCCTCGTCGTTGGTGCCCACCTTGTCGGAGGGGATCGCGCCGGCCGCGAGACGCTCTTCCATGAGCCCCTCGTAGTTGATCTCGATGAAGGAGTCGTAGGTGCCCGATTCCGGGCCGGGCGTGAACTTGGTGACGTCACCGCTCGGCAGGGGCTCGTTCTCGCTCCCCAGCTCCTCGGCGAGCGCCTGGGCGTCGTCGAGGCTGTTGCTCGACTCGGGCCCGAAGACCGCGTAGATCTGCGCCGCGTCCATGCACTCGATGTCGCTGTCGGTGTTGACGACGATCGTGAGTCCGTCGATGGCGACCTGCAGCTCGGTGTACTCGATGCCGTTGGCTTCGCAGTCGGCGACCTCCTCGTCCTCGATCGCGCGGGAGGCGTCGGAGATGTCGGTCTCGCCGTTGCAGAAGAGCTGGAACCCGTCACCGGTGCCGGGACCGTCGACGCGCACGCCGACGTCGGGAGCTTCCTCGGCGAAGAGCTCGCCGACGAGCGAGGTGATCGGCTCGACGGTCGACGATCCGGAGACGTTCACTTCGCCGGTGAGGTCGCCGCCGGCGCCGGCGGCGGTGGCGGACAGGGCGAGCGCGAGCGCAGCCGTCGTCGAGGCCGCCAGCGCGAGCCGCGCGCTTCGGATCATGGACATCAAGGAGCCTCCCTCTGGGGTGCAACGTCGCTCGCTTCGAACGCCGGCGAAGCTACGAGTCGGGTGTGGCGCTCACCCCGCGAACGGGTGAACGGGAGGTGAACGTCGCCGCAACACTCGACCTCGGGTGGGCCGTTCGGCGTGCGGGTCGCCGCCGTCTCAGTTCGCGGTGGCGTCGACCACCGCCGCCGGCGGCTCCCGGCCGGGAAGCTCGCCGGTGACGATGAAGCGCGTCCACACCCCGATGCCGACGGCGTGGTCGGCGACCCGCTCGTAGTAGCGGCCGATGAGCGCCAGCTGCACGGCGAGCTGCAGGCCGGCCTCGTCGGGCGTCAGCGTGCCGAAGATCGCCCGGAAGAGCTCCTTTTGGAGGTCGTCCATCACGTCGTCCATGTCGGGCAGGGCGGCCGCCAGCGACTGGTCGCTGTCGGCGAACGCGTCGACGGCCAGCTGCAGCTGGCGGCTCGCCTGGGTACCCATGCGCTCGAGGAGCCCGCGGATCCGGGGCGGCAGCTCGGCGGGATACATGCGCCGGGCCGCCTTGGCCACGGTGACCATCAAGTCGCCGGTGAGCTCGAGCTCGTGGAGGATGCGCAGGATCGCCAGGAGCGTGCGCAGGTCGACGGCCATGGGCTGCTGGAGGGCGAACAGCTCGTAGGCCCGCAGCTCGATCTCGTGCTCGAAGGCGTCCACGGCGTCGTCGTTGGCGAGCACGCTCTGGACCATGTCGAGGTCGCCGTCGAGCAGGGCCTGGGTGCCGGCGCCGATCGACTCGCCCACCATCGCCGCCATGCGGATCACGTCGCTCTTGAGCTCCGACATGTGCTCGTCGAAGCTCTTGCGGACGTCTTGCTCCGGGTGGTGCCCGGGCGGGTGGTCCTCGGGGATGTTCGGCATCGGTCGTTCACCCTCTCTGGTACGCCGGTCACGACGGCGGGCCGCCCGTGCATTCTGACGGCGGGGCCGTCGAGGCGCACGGGCGTGCGGGGCGCCCTTCGAGTGTTCACCCCCTGTTCGCCGGGCGTCCACCTCCCACTTGCACGCCGGCCAGGCCGTCTCCCTAGCCTTGGCACGGGTGAGAGAGCAGCCGGCACAGCGGAGGGCGCCGAGTCGATGCAGAATGCCGTGATGACATCCTCCGAGGTCGTCGAGACGACGCCGCCGGTCGTGGCCGACCGGCCCCAACCCGAGGAAGCGCCCGAGGTGGTGTTCGAGATGCGCGACGTCGGCGTCCGCTACGGCGATCTCGTGGCCATCGAGGGGGTCAACTTCGACATCGGCGCCCGCCGGATCACCGCACTCATCGGGCCGTCGGGGTGCGGGAAGAGCACGTTCCTCCGCTGCCTGAACCGCATGAACGACCTCATCCTCGGCGCGGCGGTGCTCGGGACGATCAAGTACCACGGGGTCGACCTCTACGGCGCCAAGGTCGACGCCGTCGAGGTCCGGCGGCGCGTGGGCATGGTGTTCCAGAAGCCGAACCCCTTCCCGAAGTCGATCTACGACAACATCGCCTTCGGTCCCCGGCTGAACGGGAAGCGGCGGGGGCTCGATGACATCGTCGAGCAGGCGCTCACGCGCGCGGCCCTCTTCGACGAGGTGAAGGACAAGCTCAAGGAGAGCGCCTTCACGCTCTCGGGTGGTCAGCAGCAGCGGCTCTGCATCGCCCGCTGCCTCGCGGTGCAGCCCGACGTGATCCTCATGGACGAGCCCTGCTCGGCCCTCGACCCGATCGCGACCGCCAAGATCGAAGACCTCATGGAGGAGCTCAAGCGCGAGTACACGATCGTGATCGTGACCCACAACATGCAGCAGGCGGCGCGCGCCTCCGACATGACCGCGTTCATCACCACCGACGTGCGCGACGACTCCAGCCGGGTCGGGCACCTCGTGGAGTACGACAAGACCGAGAAGCTCTTCACGAACCCGTCCGACCCCCGGACCGAGGGCTACATCACTGGCCGTTTCGGGTAGGCCCCCGGTGATGCGCCTCGTCGTGCGCGTGAGGCGATACTGATGATCGTGATCGTGGTGCTCGCCGCCTGCCTCGTGGTCGTGGCCGCGGTCGCCGCGGGATACGCGGTGCGAGCGGCCCGGCGTATCCGGGCGCTCGAGCTGCGCGCGACGGCGGCGGAGCAGTCGGCGGAGTCGGCACGCCAGCGCGACCACCGCACGACCGGCGACCGGGAACTGCTCTTCGAGGCGATCCGGGGCTTCGTCGACGGCGTGGTCGTGACCGACGCCGCCGGCAGGGTGGTGGCCCGCAACCCGGTAGCCGAGCGCTTCAGCGGTGCCCGCCACGCCGACGCCCTCGCCGAGGAGGTGATCGCCGAGCTGCTCGAGCGCGCGCGGGCAGGTGAACCCGGCGAGCGGGAGCTCCAGCTGTTCGGGCCGCCGCGTGAAGTGCTCCAGGTGCGGGCGATGCCGCTGCGTGACGGGGCGCGCATCGTCGGCGCGGCCGCGTTCGTGCACGACCTCTCCGAAGCGCGCCGGGTGGAGAGTGTGCGACGCGACTTCGTCGCGAACGTGAGCCACGAGCTCAAGACCCCGATCGGGGCACTGGCGCTCCTGGCGGAGACGATGGCCGCCGAGAACGACACCACCGTGCTCCACCAGCTCGCCGAACGGATGCTCGGCGAGGCCGACCGCCTGGCGCGCATCATCGACGACCTGCTCGACCTCAGCCTCATCGAGGCACAGGAGGCGCCGACGCGTGACACCGTTCCGGTGTCCGGCCTGTTGCACGAAGCAGCCGAGCGCGTGCACGCAGCTGCGGAGACGGTGGGTATCCCGCTGCGCGTCGCCGAGGTGCCCGACTCGCTCTTCGTCACGTGCGACCGTGGGCAGGTGGTGAGCGCGATCACGAACCTGCTCGACAACGCTTTGAAGTACTCGGAGGCGGGGGAGCCCGTGGAGCTCGACGCCCGCGACGAGGGCGACTTCGTGTCGATCAGCGTGCGCGACCACGGCATCGGGATCCCGTCGCGTGACCTCGAGCGGATCTTCGAGCGCTTCTACCGGGTCGACCGCGCCCGCAGCCGCACCACCGGCGGCATCGGCCTCGGGCTCGCGATCGTCCGCCACGTCGTGCAGGCCCACGGCGGGGAGGTGACGGTCGAGTCGCGCGAAGGCGAGGGCTCGGTCTTCCGGCTCCGGCTCCCGCGTTCGAGCATCCGTTCCGCCCCCGTGGTGAAGGAGGCATCCTGATGTCGATGACCGAGCCGCCGACGATCCTCGTGGTCGACGACGAGCAGTCGTATCGCGACGCGCTCGCCGTGGCGCTCGAACGCGAGGGGTTCCTGGTGGAGCTGGCGGCCGACGGGGTCGAGGCGCTCGAACGCTTCGAGGCGTCGCGACCGTCGCTCGTGCTCCTCGACGTGATGCTGCCGCAGGTGTCGGGCATCGACGTGTGCCGCGAGCTCCGGTCTCGCTCGCGGGTGCCGATCATCATGGTCACCGCCCGCAACGCCGAGATCGACGCGGTCGTCGGCCTCGAAGTGGGCGCCGACGACTACGTGTCGAAACCCTTCCGGCTCCGGGAGCTCGTGGCCCGGGTTCGGGCGCAGCTGCGGCGCGGCCCCAACGGCGAGGAGCCCGAGGTGGAGGTGGCCGACGTGCTCGAGGTGGGCGACGTGCGCCTCGATGCGGCTCGCCACGAGGTGTTCGTGCGCGGCGAGCTGGTCGCGCTGCCGTTGAAGGAGTTCGAGCTGCTCGAGCTCCTGCTTGCCAACGCCGGACGCGTGCTGACCCGGGACGTGCTCATCGACCGCATCTGGGGCCCGAACTACTTCGGCGACACCAAGACACTCGACGTCCACGTCAAGCGTCTGCGGGCCAAGCTCGAGGAAGACCCGTCGCACCCGACCCGGATCGTGACGGTGCGCGGCGTCGGCTACCGCTACGAGAAGCCCAAGACCCCGGCGGCAGCCGCGAGCTGACAGGGCCGTTTTGGCGTCGCTGCACCGCCTATTTTCCGGCGCAGCGACGCCAGAACAGCCCTTGGGGCCTACCCGAGGGCGGCGGTGATGGCGTCGGCGGCGCCGGCGAGCGGGGAGCGCTCCATCCCGAGGAGGGGGCTGACGGCGGCGTAGCCGGCACGGACCAGGGCGAGATCGGTGTCGGGGTCGGGCTCGACGTCGTTGCCCTTGAACTCGAGGAGCAGGTCGCCGCGCTGGGTGGCGGCCGACGCCGTCCACACCGTGCCGTAGGGCGCCAGGCGCGCCTCGCGGACGCCCTTGACGTCTTCGAGCGGCAGGTTGGGCACGTTGAGGTTGAGCACGCGGGGCCCGCCGATCGGGTCGGTCGTCCACTCGACCCCGGCGGCGGCGAGGGCGGCGGCGGTGTCCCAGTGGTACTCGCCCCGCTCGCTCCACTGCAGCGAGACCGCCAGGCCCGGCACGCCCAGGCCGGCGGCGGTCAGGGCGGCGCCGACCGTGCCCGAGTGCAGCACGAGGTGACCGGTGTTGGCGCCCGGGTTCACGCCCGACGCCACCAGCTCGGGCACGGAGCCGAAGCCGCCCAGGCAGGCGCCGTAGACGGCGGTGGCCGGCGGCGCGTCGATGGCGAGCACGCGCACGCCCGGGAGGTCGGGCCAGGTGTGTTCGTGGAAGGGGATGGGGCCGGCGCGGTGGATGGGGCCGATGGCGGCGCTGGCGCCGCTGCGATCGCTCGTGGGCGCCACCACCACGATCTCGTGACCGGCACGGGCGAGGGCACGAGCCAGCGCGGCGATCCCGGGCGAATCGACGCCGTCGTCGTTGGTCACCAGGATTCGCACGGGCCACTCCAGAGTTCAGATGAGGTTCACCACGTTGTCCGGGCGTTGCGCGGTCCCGGTCAACTGGCGTCGATACCGTGCCCGCCGCTGGGCACGGGCCCGGTCCGGACCAGCACAGGGGCCGCTGCCGGACCGGGCTGTGCTCGGTCTCACCCCTGTCGCCCTCGACGCTACCCCCGGCCGCTCGCCGCACGGCGACGACGTGGTGAACGGGCGGCGAAGACTCACCGGTAGTCGTTGCGCAGCCGCCTCATCCTGGGAAGAGTCCGGCCGTGATCGAGCTGGCGGTCGTCGACCTGACGGGCACCACCGTTCGGGACGAAGGCGTGGTGGAGCGGGCGCTGCTGGACGCCCTCGCCGACACCGGCCTCGCGCTCGACGGCGCCGAGCTGCACCCCCAGCGGGCGTTCGTGCGCGAGACCATGGGCCAACCGCGCCTCGACGTGCTGCGGGGCCTGTTCCTCGGCGACGAGGCCCGGGCCCGGGAGGCGGCGCACCGCTTCGAGGACGCGTTCGACGCCGCCGTGGCCCGGGGCGAGGTGGAGGCACTTCCGGGCGCCGAGGCGGCGTTGACGGCGCTGGGCGCGGCGGGCATGCGCGTGTGCCTGGCGACGGAGCTGTCGCCCCGCAATCGCGACCATCTCCTCGACGTGCTCGGCTGGCGTGATCTCGTCGACCTGGCGCTCGCGCCGGAGGACGGCGTCAGGGGGGCTCCGGCACCCGACCTGGTGCTCACCGCGATCATGCGCCTCGCCGTCGACGACGTGCGCGCCGTCGCCGTGGCCGGCGACACCGTGAACGATCTCGTGGCCGGATCGCGCGCCGGTGCGTCGATCGTCGCCGGCGTGCTCACCGGCGCCCACGACCGCAGCCGCCTCGAGAACGCCCCCCACACCCACCTGCTCGCCGGCGTCCACGAGCTCCCCGAGGCCATCGCCGCCCACGTCCCCGCGTGATGCGTTCATCGTGCGCAAATAGTGCGCACGATGAACGCATCGATCAGCTGGGGGGCGGGGTGAACGACTCCAGGAACAGGCCGTCGAAGGCGAGGCCCCAGGGTGGGCGCAGGAAGCCGAGGGCGCGGACGTCCTCGAACCACCAGCCGAACGGGGAGCGTTGGGAGAAGGTGCCGCCGCCGATCACCCGGCAGATGCGCCGCAGTGCCGACTCCGCCAGCTGCGCGGCCGCGGTCTTGCCCCGGACGACCGCGCCGCGCGCCGGTGCGCCGGTCTCGATCGCCCGCAGCAGACCCTCGTACGCCTGCACCGCCAGCCACCCCTCCATCTCGGCCTGCGCCCATTCGACCTGCTCGTAGGCGCGCAGCGACTCGGCACGCGGCTCGAGGTAGGCGCGCGCGGACTCCACGGCGACCTCGACCACGCCCGTGACCACCGCCGTGAACAGGGCACCCACGACCGGCGCGGTCGCCGCGATGATCTCCTCGAGATGGCCGGGCCAGGCGAAGCGCACCGCCGGGCACGAATCGAAACGCATCGCGTGGCTCTGGGTGGCGGCCATGCCGTGGCCGTCCCACTCGCCGACCAGCTCGACGCCCGCCGACCCGTCCCACGGGACCCCCGCGACCGGGACGTAGAACCAGTCGGGCTGCTCCTCGCCCTCGGGACCCGCGGTCGTCAGCATGTTCGACGTGATCCCGGAGCCGCTCCCGAAGTGCTTCGCCCCGCTGAGCAGGTACCCGCCGTCGCCGTCGGGCCGGGCGAGGGCCTTCGACCGGGTGACGTCGCCGCCCGATCCCGGCTCGGACGTGATCGTGCCCCACCACTCGCCGTCGAGCGCGGCGCCGAACACGGTGGCCCGCTGTTCCGCCCAGGCGGTTCGGTACGGTTCGGGTACCTCGGGCGTCGTCAGCCAGAACGACAGCACCGCCGGGTGCATCGAGCTCACCAGCGCGACCGAGGCGTCGCCCCGGGCCAGCGCGCGCAGGATCTCGCACACGTCGCGCGTCGACTCGGCCGGGCTCGACCACAGGCCGCCCTGCTCGCGAGGAACCCCGGTCAGCAGGAAGCCGGCCCGGGCGAGCTCGTCGAAGTCGGCGCGCTCGAGGTGGCGCCGCTGCTGGCGGGCCGACCGGTCGGCGGCGAACCCCGCCGCGACCCGGGCGACCTCGCTCCTGACGCCGCTGGCGTCCGCGCCCGTGCTCGCGCCCCCCACGTCAGGCGACCGCGATCTCGGCGAGGACGGGGCGCCAGGCGTCCAGACCGGGCACGACCCGCCCCGGCACCTTGGCGTCGTCGTCGGCTCGGCGCAGGGCCAGCAGCGCGTCGAGGTCGGGCGCGGCCGCGAGCGCGGCTCGCTCGTCGTCGTCGAGCAGGCCGCCCTGGG
>DASUUL010000165.1:0-9129 GCA_036374115.1 Acidimicrobiia bacterium
GGGGGACGGCAGCAGCGGCGGAGGGACCCCGTCCACGACCGCGCAACCCGAAGTGTCGATCGGCGAGCTCGAGCTCACGGTCGGCGGCGTGATCCCGGCCAACGCGGGGCCGGCGGTCCCCGTCCCGCCCGAGCTCGCCCCGGCCGTGCTCGCGAGCGTCGCCACCTACGTCGACGGCGGGCTCATCCAGCCGATCCGCGAGGGTGAGGTGGCGCCCGATGTCGCCGCGGTGTTCGAGGCGGGCGCCGCCGCCCAGCTCGAAGGCCCCGATCGGGGCGCGCTCTTCGACGAGGGCCTCCCGGAGGTGACCACCGCGTTCACGCCGACGGCCCAACCCGTCACGATCACCGCGCTCTCCGACGGCACCGGTACGTTCGTCATCGCCACCGCGCTACTCCAGTACGTGGCCGAGTTGGGCGTCGCCGACGGCACGCTGACGGTCACGCGGACGGCCGAGCTCACGATGATCCCGGAGGCCGAGGGCTGGAGGATCACGAGCTACGACGTCGTGGTGACCCGCGACGGGCCCGGCATCGCGCCCACGACCACGACGGTGGCGAGCGCATGAGTCGCCGCCGCGCCCTGCTGTGGACGCTGCTCGGCCCGCCCCTGTGCGGGGTCGTCGTCGCCGGGCTCGTCACCGCAGGTTGGCTCGCCATCGGCCGCCCCGATCCCTTGAGCGGGGAGACGTGGATGCGCGTCGAGCAGATCAGCCAGGGCGCGAGCTACACGGCCGCACCCGACCAGCCGGTGTTCTTCCTCGTGGTCGGGGGCGACGCCCGCCAGGGCGGCGCGAGTGGGAGCCTGGGCGACACCCTCCACCTCGTCGGCGTCAACCCGGCCCTGGGCGCGGCCACGATCCTCGGCTTCCCCCGTGACCTGGCCGTGCCCATCCCCGGCGGGGGCACGAACAAGATCAACGCCGCGCTCAGCCAGGGGGGCCTGCAGCTCCAGGCCGAGACGATCTCCAACCTCACCGGGGTACCCATCCAGTACGCGATCGGCACCGCGTTCGAGGGCTTCCTCGCGATGGTCGAGGAGATGGGGGGCATCGACGTGATCGTGCCCGCCGTCATGAACGACCGTGACGCCGGGACGAACTTCCTGCCCGGCCCACTCCACCTCGACCCCGGTGGCGCGCTCGCGTTCTCCCGCGACCGCAAGTCGTTCCCGAGCGGTGACGTCGCCCGGTCGGAGAACCAGGGGATCCTCATGATCGCGGCGCTGACGACGCTCCAGAGCCGCGGAACGAGCGCGAGCGGCACGCTGGGGCTGCTGGGCATCCTCGGCCGTCACACGGAGCTCATCGGTGTGAACCTCGTGGACTTCTACCGCTTCGGGCGACTCGCCTTCTCACTCGACCCGGCCAACGTCCGCAACGTCGTGACCCCGACCGGCGGCGGCTCGGGCTCGAACCTCAGCCTCGGCGCGGGGGCAGAGGCGCTGTTCGCGGACTTCCGCGACGACGCCGTCCTCCAGTCGCACTGACGGGCGCGCTCGCACGCGTCGCCGCCGGCCGGTGCCACCGGCCGTCCGCTATGTCGACGACGGTGGCGCCGTCGTGGTGGTCGTGGTGCTCGTCGTCGTGGTGCTGGTGGTCGTGGTCGGGGCGGTCGTCGTGGTCGACGTGCTGCTCGTCGTGGTCGTGGTCGCCGGCTCGCAGCTCTCGTCGTCGATCGTGCCGTCGGTCCGGATCGTGCCGCACCGCGTGGTGTTCTCGACGTCGGTGCCTTGGAGGCTGGCGCCCCGGAGGTCGGTGCGCGTCAGGTTCGCACCCTCGAGATTGGCGTTGTCGAGCTTCGCGCCCGACAGGTTGGCACCGGTGAGATCGCTGTTCGTGAGGTTCGCGTTCGAAAGATCGGCGCCCGAGAGGTCGCTGGATCGCAAGTCGCTGTTGCGGAGATCGGCGTTGGCAAGGTTCGCGCCCGAGAGATCGGCGCCGCTGAGGTCGGCATCGGCCAGATTCTCACCCGACAGGTCGACGTTCGGGCACTGGGTGTCGGCCTCGATCCGGCAACCGTTGACGGTGCGCACCTCGCTGGCGTCGTCTCCGCTGTCGTCACCGCACGCCGCCGCCACCAGGGCGACCAACGCCACGACCACCAGGGTTCGCCTCACGGTCGTCTCCTCGTCTCGGGCCCGATCCCGGCGCAACGTAGCAAGCCGTCGACCGGAGAACGCGGAGGCTCACTCGCGGCGCACCTCGGCCCGGGCGCGACCCTCGGCCGGTACAGCCAGGATCCCGGTCGCCGCCACCTCGACGACCACGAGCGCGTCGCGACCGGCGCACTCGCAGCGCACCAGCGCGGCGCCGTTGGCCGCGGCCGTGTCATGTGCGGCGGCGACGGCGGCCTCGCTCCCGCGGCCGAGGGCGAGCATGTCGGCGGCGGCGAGCGCAGCGGCGTCGGCGGCCGCATCGGCGCGAGCGCGGGCGACGAGCGCGCTGCCCAACCGGCCCGCGCCCGCCGTGAGGGCGAGCCCGAGCACGACGATGCCGATGAACACGATCGTCATCGCGCCCCGCTCGCGGCCCGCGGGGCGCCTCACCGCTCGACCCGCATGACGGTGCGCGCCGAGAGCGTCGGATCGGGGAAGAGCGCGCCGACGAGCGGGAGGTTCGTGACCGATCGGTACGACACCTCCACCGCGATCGGCTCTCCGACCTCGGGTCGGTCACCGACCGCGACCTCGGCGTCGGGCAGGGTGCGGCGGGCGGCCTTCACCGCCCGTCCCGGATCGGGGTCGACGCTCGCCGCACGCGCCGCCTCCCGGGCGGCATGGACCACCGCGACCTGGTCGCGCACCACCAGACCGATCTGGAGCACGGCCAGGCCGGCGAACACCACCAGCGGGAGGAGCAGCGCGAACTCGACGGTGCTCTGCCCGGAGTCGCGGGCGGGGGTCACCCCGGGAGCACCTTGCCGATGACCTCGTCGAAGAGCTTGCCGATGGCGTGACTCTTGCCCGCCCACGCGATCAGCAGAGCGGCCACGGCGGCCGCCCCCAGTATTACGAGGGCGTACTCGGCGGTCGTCTGGCCGGCTTCGTCGAACGCGGCGCTCGCCGCGTGGTCGGAGTGGTCGTGGTCGTCGTCGATGGTGGCGTCGTCCATGGGTCTCTCCCTCGTAGGCACGGGGCCGGATCAGGTGCGGCCGAAGCTGCCGACCAGCGTGGGTACGACGGTGAGCAGCCCGAACGCGGGAAGTACGAGGAAGACGAGGGGAAAGAGGAGGCGCACGGGCACGGTGCGGGCGTCGGTCTCGGCGCGGCGGCGGAGCGCGGTGCGCTCCTCGACCGCCAGGCGCGCGAGGGACTCCCCCACCGGCGCGCCGAGTCGGTCGGAGGCCAGGAGCGCGTCGGCGAGGGGGCGGAGGCGCGGGGTCGCACCGGCGAGGTCGTCGAGCGCGTCCGCGAACGAGGCGCCCAGACCGCACGCCCGTAGCACCGCGGCCAAGCGGGCTCCGATCGCGGGCGGGGCCCAGTGCGCCGCAACCTCGACCGCGAGGTAGGGCGTACAGCCGGCACCCACGGCCACGCCGAGCACGTCGATCGTGACCGGCAACTCGGCGGTCAACGCCCGGTCCTCCCGGCGTCGGCGGCGGCGCTCGAGGAGCGCGCGCCCGACACGGCCGGCCGGTCCGAGGGGGAGCCGCGGCCCGAGAACCCGGCGCCACGATCGCCCTCGGGCCTCCCGGACCGCACGGCGCAGCCTGGCCGCGCGCCCTGCGACCTCGTGGCGCCGGGCCCGTCGCACCAGGGGCGCCGCGACCACCAAACCCCACGCCGCCGCGACCAACCACATCGCCGTCATCGCCCGCCACCTACGATCCGGCGCATCCACAGCGCGGCCAGCGCCTCGAGGGTGAGCCCGACGACGAGGCACACCCGCCCGACACCGGTCCCGACGAGGACGGTGAGCGTGGTGGGGTCGACCAGCGCCGAGAACCCGAGGTAGGCGAGCGGCGCCGCACCTACGACCACCGCGGACAGGCGCGCCTGCGACGACAGAGAGCGCGCCTCGGCGACGGCGCCGAGACGGTCGCGCAGCGAGGCCGCCAGCCCGTCGAGGGCGGCCGCCGAGCGGCCGCCGACGGTTGCGGCCACCGCGAACGCACCCGCCACCGCCCGTACCTCCCCGAGGTCCGACTCGCCGGGCCAGGCCGCCAGCGAGTCGCCGAGGGGCACGCCGAGCTCGACGCGTGCGCACACCCGCCGCAACTCGGGGGCGAGGGGGCCATCGCCCTGCACGAGGCGGTCGAGGCCGTCGCGCACGGTGCCGCCGCCGCGCAGCTCGGACGCGACCTGCTCGGCGGCCGCGGGGAGCGCGGCGGCGAGCCGGGAGCGGCGCCGCCCACGTGCCAGGTGCAACCCGACCGGCCCGCTCGCAGCCGTCACGACCACGGCGGCCGGCGCCAGGCCGGGAGCGAGCGTCGCCGCGAGCAGCCCCGCCCCCGCCACGGCCGCGAACGACAGCTCCAGGGCCTGCTCGGGAGCGAGATCGAGGTCGGCACGTTGCAGCGCAGCGGCCAGGTGGACCCGCGGTCGAGCCGGGAGCCGCCAGCCGCGGCGCACGCCGAGGCGCCGACTCCGCTCGGCGGCATTGGCGCGTTGCGCGGCCGACACCAGAGCGGCGACGCCCATCGGAGCGGCGAGCGCGACCGCGAGCGTCAGCACCGCGACCACCACGGCCCCGATTCATCCGGCCGGCGGGGCGGACGCGTCGGCGCCGCGACCTGCGCCAGCTCGAGGCCACCGCGCTCGCGGGCGAAGAGGAGACGAAGCTCGGGCCGCCCACCGGCGCGTACCTCGCCGATCGCCTCGACCCGCCTCTTCCCGTCGCGTCGCCGTGTGACGAAGACGACGCCGTCGAGCGCGGCGGTGAGCTGGGCGCGCACGGCGTCGAGGGGCAAGCCGAGCCCCGCCATGAGCACGAGCGTCTCGACACGGGCGAGGGCGTCGTCGGGACCGTTGGCGTGCACCGTCGACAGCGAGCCGTCGTGGCCGGTGTTGAGCGCCTGCAGCATGTCGAGGGCTTCTCCGCCTCGAACCTCGCCCACGACGATGCGGTCGGGGCGCATGCGCAACGCCGCCCGCACGAGATCGCGCACCGAGACTCCGCCCACGCCCTCGGCGTTGGGCGGGCGGGCCTCGAGGCGCACGACGTGCGGCTGTCGGAGCCGGAGCTCGGCGGTCTCCTCGATCGTGACGATGCGCTCGGTGGGCGACACTGCGCCGGACAGCGCGTTGAGCAGGGTCGTCTTCCCGGCGCTCGTGCCGCCGGCGACGAGAAGGTTCCACCCCGCTGCCACCGCGTCGCGCAGGAAGGCGCCCGCCTCGCCCTCGAGCCCGAAGGCGTCGAGCGCGACCGCGCGCGCCCCGAAGCGACGGATCGTGACCGCGGGCCCGTCGATCGCCAGGGGCGGGATGACGGCATGCAGCCGAGACCCGTCGGCGAGCCGCGCGTCGACCATCGGGGACGAACGGTCGAGGCGCAGACCCAGCGGCGCAACGACCCGTTCCGCGAGGCGGACGATGGTGGCGGCGTCGAGATCGAGGGCGACGGGCTCGAGGCGCCCGGCGCGTTCCACGTAGGCGCGCCCGGGCCCGTTGAGCATGACCTCGCTCACCTCGGGATCGGCGAGCAGCGGCTCCAGAGGGCCGAGCCCCGAGACCTCGTGGGTGAGCTCGGCGAGGAGCTGCTCCAGACGGGCCCCGGGAAGGAGCGGCGCCTCGTCGCGCAGCAGGTCGGCGAGCTGGGAACGGAGCGCCAGCTCGCGACCCGGGCCGTCGAGGTCGGCCGGCGCGCCCGCGGCCACCAGCCGCCGGTGGACCCGCGCCTTGAGACCCCGGTCGGCGGTCGGGGTGCTGCGGGCGTTCACGCGGCCTCGCCGGGGGCGCGCCCGCGGCCGGTCGGGAGGAGGCCGAGGCGACCCAACAGCTCGGTGGCCGGCCGGGCGAGCGCCTCGGGGAGACGGCGGCCGAAGACGCCCGCGTCGACCGCCCGCGCGATCGACACCCGCACCGGCACCCGGGCGAGGACGGGGCGGTCGAGCACGCCGGCGACGTCGCTCTCGCGCAGCGTGCGGCCCTGTTCCTGCACCAGCACCACACCGGAGGTGCGCGCGAGCCCGGCCGAGTGCACCGCGCCGCGCAGCGCCAGGTAGCACCCCCGCAGCACGACGACGGCGGCGTCGGCCACCTCCAACAGCGCCCGCGCCGGCGGTGCCGAACCCGCACCGAGGTCGACCACCGTCGGCGGACCGTCCCGCAACGCGACCCCCAATGCGGCGCCGGCCTCGGCCGCCGGCACCGGCGCCAGCGACCGCTCGGCCCGGCCCCGGGGAAGCAGCGCCACCCCCGGCAGCGCCTCGACCGCCAGGCGCGCCAGCGCCTCCGTGGGAGCCTCGGGCCCTACGGCGAGCCAGTCGCCGAGACCTGTGGGCGGATCGGCGTCGAGGCCGAAGATGGCGGGCTGGTCGCCGTCGAGGTCGGCGAGGCGCGCCCCGCCGCCGTGACGAGCGAGCACGATCGAACAGGCCGCCGCCACCAGCGAGGTGCCGGAGCCGCCTTTCGGTGACCAGAGCGCGAGGAGCATCTGCCCTCCTTCGGGCGCGGGACGCGACACGAGGAAGAGCAGAGGGGAAGAGAAAGCTCCCCGAGCGGGGAGCCGGAACGACGGTACGGCTCGCGCCATCCACTGTCAAGGGTCCTCGGGCCGCCAAACTGCTGCTGTGACCGGTCGCGTCCTCGCGGTCGTGCTCGGCGCCGTGATCGTGGTCCTGACGGGCGCCGACGCGATCAGCACGCTCGTCACGACCCGTCGCGGCCGGAAACGCTGGTGGCCGACCGAGGTGTTCTACCGGGTCACCTGGCGGGCCTGGCGCCGAGGCGCGCGCCGCATCCGCCGCGACGAGCGCCGCGAGGCGTTCCTCTCGGTGTACGGGCCCGCGTCACTCCTGGGGCTGCTGGTCATGTGGATCTTGCTCCAGCTGTTGGGATGGAGCTTCGTATGGCTCGGCCTCCGGAGCGAGCTCTCCGACGTGCACGACCTCTGGGACGCGCTCTACTACGCCGGCGTCGGCTTCTTCACGATCGGGTTCGGCGACATCGTCCCGAACGAGACCCCGGCCCGGATGCTCACGCTCTTCCAGGCGTTCACGGGATTGCTCACGACCGCGCTCGTCATCGGCTACCTCCCCACGCTCTACAGCGCGTACAGCCGGCGCGAGGAGCTCCTGCCGACCCTCGACACGGTGCAGGAGCACGTCACGGGCCTCGGCCTGATCGGCGCGCACTACCCGCCGGGTGATCCGGGCGCGCTCTGGGAGTTCTGTTTGGAATGGGAGCGGTGGTGCGCGGCCGTCGAGGTCAGCCACGGCTCGTACCCGATGCTGGCGTTGTTCCGCTCGCAGCGCCCGCACCAGTCGTGGCTGAGCGGGCTCTCGATCGTCACCGACCTCGCGGTCACGCTCGCAGCGGTCATCGACGTTCCGAGGCGGCTGGACGCGCTGCGGCTCTACCGCCGCGCGGTACGCGTGGTCGACATCGTGGGCCACCGGGTCCCGACCTTCGCGATCGCCCCGCGTCCCGATCCGCTCGACGAGCTCGCCTTCCGGGCCGGATACGACATGCTCGCGTCGAGAGGCGTACCGCTCCGGCCGTTCGAAGCGGCTTGGACGGATGTGCGCTCGATGCGCGACAGCTACCTGCCGAGACTCACCGCGCTCGCGGATGCGCTCCTCGTCTCGACGCGGTTCACCGCGCCCGACGTCCCGATCCCCGCACATCTGCTGACCGAGGCGACCGGCGCATCGCCTCCTCCCCCGACGCCCGCGTAGGGTGGCAGGAGTGCAGGCGGCGTTCTTCGATCTCGACAAGACGATCATCGCCAAGAGCTCGGTCCTGGCCTTCGGCAGGCCCTTCTACCGCGAGGGCCTGCTGTCACGGCGGGCGATCGCAAAGAGCGTCTACGCCCAGGTCGTGTACATGCTCGTCGGGGCCGACGAGCAGAAGATGGAGAAGCTCCGGGTCGCGATGGCCGCGATGACCCGCGGCTGGAACCGCGACCACGTCGCCTCGATCGTTCGCGAGACGTTGAACGAGGTGATCGAGCCGATCATCTACGCCGAGGCGCTCGAGCTCTTCGACGATCATCACGCCGCCGGCCGCGAGGTCGTGATCGTCTCGTCGTCGCCGATGGAGGTCGTCGAGCCGTTGGCCGAGTTCATGGGCGCCGACCGCACCATCGGGACACGTGCCGCCGTCGACGACGAGGGCAACTACACCGGCGAGCTCGAGTTCTACGCGTACGGCGACAGCAAGGCGGTGGCGATCCAGCGGATGGCGGAACAGGAGGGGATCGATCTCGAAGGCTCCTACGCCTACAGCGACTCCGTCACCGACATCCCGATGCTCGAGACCGTCGGGCATCCCGTTGCCGTCAACCCCGACAAGGAGCTCGCACGCGTGGCGCGGGCCCGCGAGTGGGACGTCCGGGTCTTCACGCGCCCCGTCCGGCTCCGCGACCGGGTTCCCGTGCCGCCTCCCGGGCCGACGATCGCGGTGAGCAGCGCGCTCGCCGCCGCCGGCGCCGGGTTGGCCGTGTGGTGGTGGCTGCGCAGGCGCGAGCACGCCGCCTGACGTGACATCGACGCCGAGCGACGGTCGCGTCCCGCTCGCCCATCTCCCGACGCCGCTCGAACCGATGGACCGGTTCGCCGACTGGCTCGGCGGCCCGCGCCTCCTCGTCAAGCGCGACGACCTCACCGGCCTCGCCCTCGGCGGAAACAAGGCACGGAAGCTCGAGCTCCTCTGCGCCGAGGCCTTGCAGCAGGGCTGTGACACCCTCGTCACCGGTGGCGGGCCCCAGAGCAATCACGCCCGCATGACCGCGGCCGCCGCCAATCGCCTGGGGCTCGACTGCCACCTCGCGATCGCCGGTCACGAGCCCAGCGTCTTGAGCGGCAACGTGCTCCTCGACGTGGTGCTCGGGGCGGCGGTGCACTACACGGGTGCACGGGAGTACTACGAGATCGAGTCGGCGATCGAGGAGCTCGCCGCTCGCCTCGGCGCCGAGGGTCAGCGGCCGTTCGCGATCCCGATCGGGGGGGCGTCGGTCACGGGCGTCAC
>DASUUL010000166.1:0-3336 GCA_036374115.1 Acidimicrobiia bacterium
ATCTCCCCGCCGGCCGGACGGGTGGTTATGACGCTTGACGGTAGAGCCGTTCCACTCGATAGGTGGGATGCCTTCGTCCCCACCGACCAGACGATCGTGGTCGACGGCGGCTCGTTCTGACGGCGCGGGCCCGAGCGGACCCGACTCGAGGCGCTACTCGGCGGGGCAGGCGCCCCCGGAGACGTCGATCTCGTCGCCCGTCTCCGGCAGCGTGACGCAGGCCCGCTCGTCGCCCACCTCCACCTGCACGTAGCCGTCATCGTCGACGCCGTCGCCGTTGCTGTCGGTGATGCCGGTGACGTCGGCCCCACCGGGTACGTCCTCGGCGGCCGCCCGGAGGGGCTCGATGGCGCGCACCCCTCCGGCGTCGTCGTCGGTCTCCTGGGCTTTCAACGACGCGCGGAACGCCTCGGCGCCCGCACGCGCGCCGGCTTCTCCCGCCTTCTCCTCGACCTCTTCGACCGTCTCCTCGGCCTCGTCTTGCGCATCGTCACATGCGCTGCCCGCGAGCAGGGCGGCGGTGGCGAGCACGACGAGGCCGATCCGTGCGGACCGCATCGATCACTCCCATCCCACGAGGCGGGGCGACACGTCGCCGCTCGAGAAGTCAGGCGAAGACGCTGACGCCGCCGGGACCGACGAGTAGGCCGACGATGATCAACACGATGCCGAACAGCACCTCACCGCGGACCAGGGTCACGATTCCGAAGACGACGAGAACCACCGCGATCAACCACAGGATGAACAACATGGAGTGGCTCTGCCCAAGGCTGGCCGCCGCCAAACCCATCGCGCGCGCAGATCGCGAGGGGCGCCCATTCGTGCGCGAAAGAGGCATGAAGCGCGGCTTTGTCGGCTTCGCGCCAGTGCGTTTCCTTCGTAGTGCATGCGGTACTGGCTCGTGCGGGCGTCGCCGGGCCTGTCCGGTCACCAGGGTGGCGTGAACGTGGGCCAGGGGCTGGTGAACGTGCAGCCCGCCGGGACCACCGTTGACATCGCGGTGCCGGTGAGCGTCGCGGCCAACATCTGCGACGTGAACGCCGCCGTGCTGGTGGGTGAGTTCCACGACACCGGTGGGGCGCGCGCACCGGCCGTCGCGCCGGTGCTTCTGCACCGACGACTGGTCAGACGACGCCGTGGGCGGCGATGTGGGCGCGCAGCGCGGCGGCGGTCGTGGGCCCGTAGGTGCGCATGCCGGTGGGCAGCGCGTGGCGGACCTCCTCGAGCTCCTCGCGCGTGAAGTCGCACTGGCGAACCCTCGGCTCGACCCCGTAGAGCCGGGCCGAGTTGCGACCGAGGATCTTGCGCTTGACCTTGGGCGTGAGCTCCGGGTAGCCGTAGCGCTCCTGGAACTCGGGCGTGATCTCGAACGCGCGGAACGCCTGGATCTGGTCCTGGGGTGACCCGTACCAGATCGAGTCGGTTCCCCACACCACGTTGTCGGGACCGAACTCGGCCAGCAGCTTCCCGAGCACGTGGGCGGCGACCTCCGGGTCGCTCATCACCGCGCGCCACGTCGAGCCGAGCTCGGCGTAGATGTTGGCGCCCTTGCCGATGCCGGCGGCACGGGCACTGGTGATGAGCCGGTTCACGCCGACGTCGGCGGTCTCGGCCGTGTAGGGCCCCTCTTCGCGGGCCTGCTCGAAGCCGGAGTGGTACACGATGAAGTCGATGTCGGGGTTGGCGGCGGCCGCGGGGCCGACGTCGACGGGGCTGGCGTATTCGTTGGCGTCGGGGCTGATCGAGCCGAACCCCTTGTGCACGCAGACCATCTTCGGCCCGACCTCGCGTACCTGCTCGAGGAACGCGCTGCCGACCTGCGCGACGCCCGGCTCGTGGTCGTCGAGCCACCAGGGAGGCCCGCCGGCGTGCGTGTACACCTTCCACGCGCCGATGGCGTGGTCGTCGCGGAGCTCGCGCATTCCGTCGAGCGCGGCCTGCGGATCGCCGACGCTCGGGAGGATCCCGCCGTGCAGGAGGACCCGGCCGCGTCCGCAGAGCTCCGTCATCGTCTTCTTCACCAGCTCCATGTCGTCGATCGCCAGCGGATTCGCCTCGCCCGGGATCGGGATCGCCGACATCACCACGATCGACGTGTCGCTCTTGAGGAACATCTCCTCGACGAAATGATCGGCAGAGAAGCAGGCCCTCGGGTCCTCCTCGCCGCAGTTCTGCTGCGGGAAGAGGCGCTCGATCCCGGTCCCGCCGGCGGCGTCGAGGTCGTAGTTGAGGTAGTGCGACTGCACGTCGAAGATGAACTCGTCACCGCCGATCGCGCTCCGGGCGGCGTCGAGGTCGCCCCCGGCGTCGGGCGGGAGGCGGTAGCGGCCGCCGGGGGCGGCACCGGCGGCGTCGCGGTTGGTGGCGTCGAGGATGCCCAACATGAGCGCGGCCCCCGCCACCGAGCGCAGGAAGCGGCGCCGCGAGATCCCGAGCCGGCGGGCTTCCCGGTCGGCCTCCTCCCGCGTGCGGCGGATCGTCTCGGCTTCCACCGCGGTGAGGGGAGTGGGCCAGAACTCACCGTTCGAGCAGGGCCCCAGCTTGATCGGGAGCTCGAGGTCCGGGTCACGACGGTCCATGAGCTTCCCCCCTTGGCGCGCCGGCCGTCGCCGCGCACCCTACGTCGCCCGAGGCCCTTTTGCACGGCGCGTGCAATCGAGGTGCGGCTCGCCCGGTGCCGGTCAGCGCCGTTCGCCCTGGGTGCCGTACACGATCTCGTAGGCGACGAGCCGCGCGCCGGTGTCGCCGCTCCTGCGGAGCCGCGTGCCCGATCGCGTACCGTGCGCACGTATGGAACAGCTCGAGGTGGTGGTCGGCCCGCTGACGTTCGTCGCCCGGGCGGCGGGCCCGGCCACCGCGCCGGTCGTGCTGCTGCTCCACGGGTTCCCGGAGACGTCGTATTCGTGGCGCCACCAGATCGAGGCTCTCGGCGCCGCCGGCTACCGCGCCGTCGCGCCCGACCAGCGTGGGTACTCCCCGGGTGCCCGGCCCGGAGAGGTGGCCGCCTACCATCCCGAGCGCCTGGTCGAAGACGTCGTCGGGATGGCCGACGCGCTCGGGGCGGACCGGTTCCACCTCGTGGGTCACGACTTCGGCGGCCTCGTGGCGTGGCACACGGCCGCCCGCCACGCCGGTCGCCTCGCGACCCTCACCGCGGTGTCGACGCCCCATCCCCGCGCCGTCGCCCGCTCGATCCTCGAGGGCGGGGAGCAGCGTGAGAAGTCGAGCTACATGCTCTTCTTCCGCTCGCCCGGGGCCGAGGCGTTCTTCCTCGACGACGACGCCGCCGGGCTCCGCGGGCTGTTCACCGGAACCGGCGTGACCGACGCCGACGAC
>DASUUL010000167.1:0-7708 GCA_036374115.1 Acidimicrobiia bacterium
CCGGACCCGGATGCATCTCCGCCAGGATAAGGATCAGGTCGGGGGGAGTCCCGCCGGAGATGTGTGGATTCGGTGCAGATCGTCGGATTCGTGGTCCCGCGCTCACGGTTCGAGCGGGATCACCGCGTCGGGGTCGGCCGCCAGGCGCACGGCGTCGCCCACCTCCGGCACGCTGTCGCCCCGCACGGCGACCTCGAGGGGGTCGCCCTCGGCCACCTTCACGCGCACGAGGAAGTGCTCGCGGCGGAACGTCCGCGCGGTGACGATCCCCGTGACCGCGCCATCCGGCGTGAGGCGGAGCCGATCGGGGCGGATGGCGGTGCATCCCCGGCCGAACGCGGTGGTGACGTTGTAGCCGAGGAACCGGGCGACGAACTCGTTCGCGGGGTGCTTCCAGACGTCGGCCGCGGGACCGACCTGCTCGAAACGGCCCGCGTTCATCACCGCAACCCGGTCGGCGACCGCGAACGCCTCGTCGTGGTCGTGCGTGACGAAGAGCGCGGTCACGCCCAAGCGCACGAACAGCTCGCGGAGATCCGCGACGAGCCGGTCGCGCAGCCGGCGGTCGAGTGATCCCAGCGGCTCGTCGAGCATCAGGAGGCGCGGCGCGGGTGCGAGTGCCCGTGCCAGCGCGACCCGTTGCTGCTCGCCGCCCGACAGCTCCGATACGCGCCGGTGCTCGTACCCGGCCAGGCCGACGAGGGCGAGCAGCTCGAGGGCCCGCGCCCGCGCGTTCGCAACGGGGACGTGCTGCATACGCAAGCCGAACACGACGTTGCCGAGCACGTCGCGGTGGGGAAAGAGCGAGTGGTCCTGGAACATGAGCCCGAGATTGCGGCGGTGGGGCGGCACGCCGGCGAGGTCGCGCCCGTCCCACGCGACCGTGCCCGCCACCGGCTGCTCCAAGCCGGCCACCGCTCGCAACAGGGTGCTCTTGCCGCAACCGCTGGGCCCGAGCACGCACACGATCTCACCGTCGTTCACCTCGAGGTCGAGGTTCTCGACGGCCACGACGTCGTCGTAGCGGACTACGAGGTCGCGGATCGTCAACATCGAGGACCTGCCATCCGCCAGCGAGAGGGCCGCGGTTCCCGGCGCCCGGACTGCCAGGATTGCGCGGGAGCGGCGAGCGAAGCGAGTGCGGCCAAGAGCGTCAGAACTGGCCCACGGTGCCGATCCGGAAGCGCTCGATGGCGAGCACCGCCGTGGCCGTCAACAGCATCAGGATCGTGCTCGCGGCCATCGCCGCGCCGAAGTTCACGGTGCCGGGCTGCCCGAGCAGGCGGAACACGACGATCGGGAGCGTCGGGTAGTCGGGACGGGCGATGAACACGGTCGCGCCGAACTCGCCGAGGGAGATCGCGAACGCAAACCCGGCTGCGACCAACGCCGCCCGGAACACGATGGGCAGGTCGACCTCGCGCCAGACCCGCGCCGGTGAGGCGCCCAGCAACGCCGCCGACTCGCGCAGCCGATCGTCGATGGACCGCAGCACCGGAGTCATCACCCGCACGACGAACGGGACCGCGACCACCGCGTGGGCAATGGGGATGAGCGCGGGGGAGCCTCTGAGATCGAGCGGCGGCTCGTCGAGCGCGATCAGGAAGCCGAACCCCACGGTGACCGCCGACACGCCGAGAGGGAGCATGAGCAGCGTCTCGACGCCCGAGGCGGCCGCGATCCCCGGCCGGCCTCCACGGCCGCGGCGGCGGGAACGGCGCATGGCCAGTGCCGAGGCCGCCAGCCCGCCCACCACCAGCGCGATGGCAGTGGCAGCCGTCGCAAAGACCAGCGAGTTCGCGATCGCCTCCACGGGCGGGACGAACAACGCGCTTCCGCGGCGCAGCTCGCTCAGCGCCCGGTAGGAACCGAGGCCGTAGCCGCCGGCGGCAACGGCGAACGACCGCTCGACCAAGACCCCGATGGGAACGCCGAGGAGCAGCGCCATCACCGCGAGGTTCGCGCCGAGGAAGGCGCGCTGGGCCCAGCCGCGCGGGCGGCGTAGCACTTCGCTCGCCGCCCGCAGCCGGAGGGGCCCGGCGTTGCGCCCCTCGAGTCGGGACGAGATCAACAGCAACGTGCCCACCGCGACGAGCTGCACGATCGTGAGCGCTGCCGCGAGCGGGAGGTCGAGGAGCGAGACGGTCTGGCGGTAGATCTCCACTTCGAGGGTCGCGTAGTGCGGACCGCCGAGAATCAGGATCACGCCGAACGAGGTGAAGGTGAACAGGAAGACGATCGCGGCCGCGGCCGCGATCGCCGGCCGCAGCGCCGGCAGGGTCACCGAGCGGAATGCCTGCCACCGGCTCGCGCCGAGCACGCGCGCCGCTTCCTCCTGGCGCGGGTCGAGGTGTGACCAGAGCCCTCCGACGGTGCGGGCGACGACCGCGTAGTTGAAGAACACGTGCGCGATGAGGATGGCGGTGATCGACTGGTCGATGCCGAGGCCGCCGAGCGGCCCGCCGTCGGCGAACAGGCTCCGGAACGCAGAGCCGACGACGACTGTGGGCAGGACGAACGGCACGGTGATCGCGGCCCAGAGGATCCGCCGCCCCCGGAACCGGTAGCGGGCGAGGACGTACGCGCCCGGGAGGGCGATCACCACCGTCAGCAGCGTCGACACCGCCGCCTGCCACAGCGTGAACCACGCCACCTCGCGTAGTCCACTGTCGGTCACGACCTCGCCGAGCGGCGCGAGATCGAGATGTCCGTTGGGAAGCAACCCCCGCCCCAGGATCGCTGCCACCGGGTACGCGAAGAACACCGCCACGAACGCCACCGGGATCACCAGCAGCCCCACCCGCGTGATGCGTCCCCTGTGCGCAATGAGTGCGCACGTGGGACGCATCGAGAGACCGGGGGTCGTCATCGGAGCACGATGTCGGTCCACTCGCGGATCCAGGACTCCCGGTTCTCACCGATCTCGTCGGCGGGAAGGTCGAGCGGGTCGTCGGGAACGTCGGCGAACTCGACGAACACCTCGGGCAGCTCGACGCCCTCCCGCACGGGGAACACGAACATGTTCAGCGGGATGTCGGCTTGGAAGCGATCGGACAGCATGAAGTCGACGAGCTCACGCGCTTCCTCCTCCATCGCCGTACCGTCCAGGATGCCCACGAACTCGATCTGGCGGAAGCAGCTCGCGAGCATGGTGCCGATGGGGGACTCGTCGGGCGGCGGGTCCGAGAAGTACACGGCGGCGGGCGGGCTCGAGGCGTACGAGACGACGAGCGGCTTGTCGCCCTCGCCCTCGCCGGCGGTGAACTCGCCGTTGTAGGCCTCCTCCCATCCCGACACGACCGTCACGTCGTTGGCCCGCAGCGCCTCCCAGTAGTCCTGCCAACCGTCGTCTCCGTACTCGGCCACCGTCGCCATGAGGAACGCCAGGCCCGGCGACGACGTGGCCGGGTTCTCGGTGACGAGCAGTCCGCGGTACCGGGGGTCGGTCAGGTCGTCGAGCGTCTCCGGCACCGCGAGGCCCTGGTCGGCGAAGTACGCCTTGTCGTAGTTGATGCAGACGTCGCCGTAGTCGACCGGCGTCACGCGGTGCCGCGGATCGAGCTGGAACTCCTCGGGCACGTTCGCGAGCTCGGGCGATTCGTACGGGACGAGGATGTCCTCGTCGAGCGCCCGGCTGAGAAAGGTGTTGTCGACGCCGAAGATCACGTCGCCGAGGGGATCGTCCTTGGTGAGGATCGCCTGGTTCAGGGTGGCGCCGGCGTCGCCCGCCGGCAGCAGCTTCACCTCGACGCCCGTCTCGTCGGTGAACTCCTCCAGCACGTCGTCGGAGACGTTGAACGAGTCGTGGGTGACGAGGGTGATCGTGTCGCCCCCGGAGGAGTCGTCTCCGCATGCCGCCGCGAGCGCCACGACGGCGACGAGGGCGAGGAGCAGTCGGCGCATGGTCAGGTCCTTTCCGGGACGGGGAACTGGGGGTCGGGTTGGATGGCGAGCACGGTCCCGTGCTCGACCCACACCTCGGCGACGGGCCCGGTGAGCTCGTTGCTCACGCCGCGCGTGGAGCCGGGCGCGAGATCGTCACCGTCGAGCGGGTAGCGCAGCGCACGCGTGCGCACACCGCGCGCCGGACCGCCGACGGCCAGCAGCGAGCAGAGGTCGCCGGGCTTGCCGGTGAGCACGGTGTGGCCTCGCACTACGGTGAGGAGCGCGTCGCCCGTGACCCACTCGACGGCGACGCCGTCGGATGCGTTGCCCGCGAGCGCGAGCGCGTTGGCGAGGAAGTGGTCGAGCCGGCCTCCGTAACCGCCGACCACGACGATCCGGGTCGCACCCCGGGCGGCGGCGGCGCGCAAGGCGAGCTCGAGATCGGTCTGGTCCTTCTCCGCCGGATGCTGCTCGACGACCGCGCCCGCCTTCTCGGCCGTGGCGAGCACTTCGGGGTCGGCCGAATCGAGGTCGCCCACCACGAGATCGACGTGCTGGCCGAGGGCGAGTGCGTGCTCGACGCCGGAGTCGGCGGCGACCACGAGCACGTCGCCGTGGGGCAGCCGTTGGACGACGGAGACGGGAACCGGGTCGCCGCCCGCGAAGACCAGAGCGGTTGTGGGTGGCGGGGCGTCCACGGTTCCCTCCCTCCGCTGGCATTACCCAGTGCAGGTTCGGTGGGTCGACGGCGCTGTCGCCGAGGCGACCGGCCGTCCTCTCAGCCCGGCTGTCCCGAGCTCCCCTTGGGCGTGCAAGCGCGATCGTACCGTCTCGGGCGTCGCCGCCCCGATCGTTTCGCGTCCGGGCGGTGCCCTACCGGTAGTTGCCGGTGTGCCCCATGCTGTAGCGGCCCGGCTGCGGGAAGAGCGCGAGTCCGTGCGGGCCGGCGTCGACCGGGATGCGCGTGATCAGCTCACCAGTGGTGGTGTCGATCACGTACACCTCGCTGTGGTAGCGGCCGCTGAGCCACAGCTGGCTGCCGTCGGCGGTGACGCCACCCATGTCGGGGCTCCCGCCGAACGCCCAGGTGTCGACCACCTGGTTGGTGGCGAAGTCGATGACGCTCACCGAGCCGCCCAGGCGGTTGCTCGCATAGAGCAGGGTGCCGTCGCGGCTGGGGTAGAGCCCGTGCGTGCCCTCGCCCGTCGGGATGAAGCCGAGCTCGGTCATGTTCTGCCAATCGATCACGTGCACGCCGTTGAGCGTCTCGTTGGCCACGTACATGACGGTTCCGTCGGGCGACAGCTTCACGTCGACCGGTTTGCCGCCGATGTCGAGCGCGCCGGTGAACTCCATGGTCTCGAGATCGACGCGCACCAACCAACCGGAGAACTCGCAGCTCGCGATCATCGTGTTGCCGTCGGCGGTGAACTCGGCGTGGTTGACACCGGAGTCGCCGCCCTCGTCGCGCTGCTCGGGCGGGATGTCGATCCGCTTGATCGACGCCCACGTATTCGGGTCGCGGAAGTCGATCTGGCTGTTGCGCTCCATGATGACCACGGCTCGGGTGCCGTCGGGCGTGAAGTAGAGGTTGTACGGCACCTCGACGGGGAACGACTCACCCGGCTGGCCGGTACGCGGGTCGATGGGCGTGAGCGTGTTCCCGATGTTGTTGTTCACGTAGAGCGTCTGCATGTCGTACGAGGGCACGACGTGCTGTGGGAGCCGGTCGACCGGGAACGTGTTGATGATCTCGAACGTGCTCGGGTCGATGACCGTCACGGTGTCGGCCTCGCTGTTGGGCACGTACACCCGGGTGGGGATGTCGGCGACCGAATCGGCGAGATCGTCCGCCTGGGTGTGCTCGTACACGTTGACGGGAGCGGCGTCGCTGGTCTCGGTGTCGGAGTTCTCCGTTTCGGACGTTTCGACCGACGTTGGCGGCTTGTCGGCGTCGACGGACGCATCGTCGTCGCCTCCTCCGCTCGAGCACGCGCTGGCGAGCACGACGACCGAGGCCAGCGCGGCCATGACCTGCCACCGGACGGGAATCTGCATGGTGGGGGAGCTTCGCAGATCCGACCGGCGATGTCAGAACGCCCCCGCGCTCTTCGGCGAACTACCGTCCCGGTGATGGAGGCGACCGACGTCTCGGTGACCGGAGCCATGATGACCGGCGGTCACGAGCAGGTCGTGTTCGTCGCCGACGCGTCCCTCGGGCTGCGGGCGGTCATCGCCGTGCACTCGACCGCCCTCGGCCCGTCGCTCGGCGGCATCCGGTTCTGGCACTACCCGAGCGAGCAAGAGGCGCTCGCCGACGCGTTGCGCCTCTCCGAGGCGATGAGCCTCAAGGCCGCAATCGCCGGCCTGCACCAGGGCGGAGGCAAGGCGGTCGTGCTCTGGGAGGATCCGCACCAGCCGCGCACCCGCGACTTCCTGAGAGCTCTCGGGCAGGCGATCGACGAGCTCGGGGGCCGGTACATCGCGGCCGAAGACGTCGGTGCGACTCCCGCCGACATGGACGGCATCGCGCTGGAGACACCCTGGGTCACGGGCGTCGACACGCGCGGCGGCTCCGGCGATCCCTCGCCGGTGACCGCGGTCGGGGTCATGGCCGCGATGCGGGCGGCCGCACGCGAGCTCGACGGTGACCCCTCGCTCTCGGGCCGGCGGGTCGTGGTGCAGGGAGCCGGGCACGTCGGCTCCCACCTCGTCGAGCTCCTCGTCGGGTGCGGCGCCTCCGTCGCGGTTGCCGACATCGACGGGGCCCTCGTCGACCGTCTCGTGCGCGCGCACGGCGTCGACGCCCTCCCGCCCGAAAGGGTCCTGACCGAGCCGTGCGACATCCTCGCGCCCTGTGCCCTCGGCGGCGTGCTGAACGCCGATACGGTGCCCGCCCTGGAGTGCAGAGCGGTGGTCGGCGCGGCCAACAACCAGCTCGCCGAGCCGTCGGACGACGACGCCCTTGCCGGGCGGGGCATCGTGTATGTACCCGATTTCGTCGCCAACGCCGGCGGCATCATCAACATCGCCGAGGAGTTCGTCGGCTACGACCCCGGACGGGCGCGCGCGCTCGCTGCCGGTATCGAGCACACGACCACGCGTGTGCTGGCGCTCGCGCGTGAGCTCGGCATCGCGCCGGGCCGCGCCGCCGAGACGATGGCGCGTCGCCGCATCGCCGAGGAGGGAGCCGGGCGGCGTTGGCGGCCGGGCGACCCGGCGGCGTGGACGCAGGGTGAACCGCTCCGCACGCTGCGGCCCGGGGTGACGAGCGCGAAGGCGGGGTGAGGCGATGCCCGACGATGCGATCGTGTCGCGGCTGGCGGGCCAGCTCGACTACCTGTTCGAGGAGCGTCCCGAGCTGCGCTCTGCGCCGCCCACCCAGCTGCTCGAGCGCCTGAACCGGGAGGATCGGCTCGTGCGCGCTCGTGACGGGCACCCACGCGAGAGCGACGAATGGGTGCAGCGCCGCGCCGAGCAGCTGGACGACCGCTATACGCTCGCGGACGTCGAGGCGGCGCTGGCGATCGCGCTGCGGCGGGCCCGCATCGACGACGACTGAGGACCGACGAACGAGAACGACTGAAGGGATTCGCATGAAGATCGTGGTCGACTTCGACCTCTGCGAGAGCAACGCCGTGTGCATGGGCATCGCACCCGAGGTCTTCGAGGTGCGCGACGACGACTTCCTCTACGTCCTGAACGAGCACCCCGACGAGTCGATGCGGCCCAAGATGGAGGAGGCCGTGCGCCGCTGCCCGAAGCAGGCCATCTCGATCGACGAGACGTGAGCCGGGCGCACTGACCCGGCATCGACGCCGCG
>DASUUL010000168.1:0-4563 GCA_036374115.1 Acidimicrobiia bacterium
GCCTCGAGCCCGGGCCTCGGGCGCTAGAGGACCAGCTCCGCCATCACCCGGAGGGCCTCGGGTTGCGTCGCGCCGACGATCATCGTGGTGATGCCGCTCTCCCGCCAGGCGTCGAGGCGGTCGGCGATGCGCTCCTTGGGCCCCACGAGCGACACCTCGTCGACGAGCTCGTCGGGCACCGCCGCGGTCGCCTCCTGCTTCTTGCCGTCGAGGTAGAGGTCCTGGATCTCCTTGGCGGCGGCTTCGAAGCCGTACCGGCACGCGAGGTCGTTGTAGAAGTTCCGACCGCGCGCGCCCATGCCGCCGACGTAGAGCGCCGCCATCGGCTTGACGAAGCTCCGCAGCGTCTCCACGTCGTCGCCGACGATCACGGTCACCGTCGGCGCGATGTCGAAGCGGTCGAGCGCCTTGCCGCCGCCGGCGCGGGCGAAGCCGGCGTCGACCGCGGAACCGAACGCCTCTTTGAACCGGTAGGGCGAGAAGAAGATCGGCAGCCAGCCGTCCGCGATCTCGGCGGCGAGCTCGACGTTCCTGGGCCCGATGGCGGCGAGATAGATCGGGACGTCGGCCCGCCGGGGATGGACGATGATCTTGAGCGGCTTGCCCAGACCCGTCGCGCCCGATCCGCTGAAGGGGATGTCGTAGTGGTCACCGTGATGCTCGAGCGGGGTCTCACGCGCCAGGATCGTGCGCACGATCTCCACGTACTCGCGCGTCTTACCCAACGGCTTGCCGTATGCCTGCCCGTGCCAGCCTTCCACCACCTGGGGACCGGAGAGGCCGAGCCCGAGGAGGAAGCGCCCGCCGCTCATGAGGTCGAGCGTGGCCGCGGTCATGGCGGTCATGGCGGGCGTCCGCGCCGGCATCTGCATGATCGCCGAGCCCACGTTGAGGCGTTCGGTGGTCGCCGCCAGCCACGTCAGCGGGGTGATGCAGTCGGTGCCGTACGCCTCGGCCGTCCAGGCCGAGTGGAAGCCGAGCGCCTCCGCCTCCCGGGCCAGCTCGATGGCCTGGGGAAGCCCCGCTCCCCAGTCCTGGTAGCCGAAGTTGATCCCCAGGCGCATGCGCCCGGACGTTACTCCCGAAGCCCCGACCGCGTCAGGGCGAACATGACCATTCGGTCGCTGCGGTCGCGGCAACGAGCGGGCGGGTCGACCTCGCCTTCGCGGGTGAAGCCCGCCTTCTCGGCGACGCGTTGCGATGCGTGGTTGCGCACGTCGGTCTGCAGCTCGAGTCGCCGGTAGCCGAGATCGCGCAGGATCCAGCGCGCCACGAGTGCCACCGCTCGCGGTGCGAAACCGCGTCCGCGCGCGGCTCGCTTGACCAGGTAGCCGACCTCCGCGGTGTCGTGGTCGGGGTCGAGGCGGACGACGCCGAGGTTGCCGACGAGGTCGCCGTTCGCCGTCTCGACCATCACGAACGCAGCCGAGACGCCCTCGGCCCAGCACCGAGCGGATTCTGCGATCCACGTGACGGCGTGATGCCGTTCGTACGGCCAGGGGAGCGTGGTGAACCGGGCCGCGGTCTCGTCCTGGCACATCTCGACCACCGCGTCGACGTCGGCCGCCTCCGGCGGACGCAGCCGCAGCACGCCGCCGTCGAGGGCGGGGACCACCAGCGCCACCGGGCCAGGGTGGCACGGCCCCGCCGAGGTCGCCCGCGATTTCCTCGTACGCTGACGCCATGAGCCTGATCACCAACGTCGTCAAGGGCGGCGACCCCGAACGAATTCTCCTGCTCGTGCACGGGCTCGGCGCCGACGAGCGCGACCTCGGCGGCCTGCTGCCGTACCTCGACCCCGACGGCCGCTTCGCCACCGTGCTGCCCCGGGGGCCGGTCTCGGCGCCGCCCGGCTTCGCCTGGTACGAGTGGTCGCCGGGGGGCGGTTTCGACGCTGCCGGCTTCACGTCCAGCCTCGACGCCCTCGACGACCTCCTCGATGCCGCCTGCGACGAGCACGGCCTCCCGCGCGACGAGGCTGTGGTGGGCGGCTTCTCCCAGGGCGCCGGCATGACGCTGGCGCTCGCGTCGCGTCGGACTGATCGGCCCCGGCCGGCGGCGGTGTTGGCGATGAGCCCCGCGCTCCCCGGGCTCGACGCGCTCGACGTCGATTGGGAAGCGGCCAAGACCCTGCCGGTGCTCGTCCAGCACGGCACCGAAGACCCGCTCGTTCCCGTGCAGCGCAGCCGCGACCTCGCCCGCGAGCTCGAGGCGCACGGCGTGCCCGTCGTCTACACCGAGTACCCGATGGCCCACCAGGTGGCGCTCGAGAGCGTGCAGCAGGCGCGGGGCTGGCTCGACGCCGTCCGGGCCGGCGAGCAACCGTCGGAATCCGTGCCCGAGGACCCGCCCGAGGGGCCGGTGAAGGCCGTCACGACCGCGACGTTCGACGCCGAGGTGCTGGGCAGCGACGTTCCGGTCATCGTCGACTTCTGGGCGCCGTGGTGCGGGCCGTGCCGGCAGGTCTCGCCGATCGTGGAGCAGATCGCAGTCATGCGCGAAGGCGCCTACAAGGTGGTCAAGGTCAACATCGACGAGGAGCCGGCGATCGCGCAGCGCTACGAGGTGCAGAGCATCCCGATGATCGGCCTCTTCCGCAATGGCCGTCTCGAACGGGCGGCGCTGGGCGCGAAGCCTCGCCCGCAGCTCGAAGCGGAGCTCGGGATGCTCGTGATCCCCTGAGCGGGCGCGCTCAACCCGTGAAGCGGGGCGCGCCCGCCACGGGCTCGGCGGAGACCTTAGACGGGCGCAGGCCGTGGTGCGTCGGACGGGCGTCAACGCACGGCGACGCGCCCCGCGCGACCGGCGACGGCACGGCCGACGACGGCGGCCGCGAGCGTGGCGCGCGCCTCGAGCGCGGCGACGAGCACGCCGGCACGGTCGGCGGCGACGGCGATGAGCAGGCCACCCGACGTCTGGGCGTCGGCGAGGAGGAGCTGCTCGGGCTCGGGCAGTCCGGCCCAGTCGACCGTGTCGCTCAGGGAAGCGTGGTTGCGGCGCGTCCCACCCGCGACCGTGTCGACGGCGACGAGGTCGCGTACGCCCTCGATCACGGGCACGGCGCCCGAGTCGATCTCGGCCGCGACCCCCGAGGCCGTCAACATCTCTCGCAGGTGCCCGAGCAGGCCGAATCCCGTGACGTCGGTGACGGCGTGCACGGCGTCGCCGAGCTCGATGGCGGCGTCGCGCGCGCGCGCGTTGAGGGTGGTCATGACGCGTACCGCCTCGTCGAGCAGCGCGGATGATGCTGCGTCGCGCTTGAGGGCGGTGGAGATCACGCCGAGGCCGATCGGTTTCGTGAGCACGAGCGCGTCGCCGGCACGGGCTCCGGCGTTCGTGAGCACGTGATCGGGATGCACGGTGCCGACCACAGCGAGGCCGTACTTGGGCTCGGCGTCGTCGATCGAGTGGCCGCCGCCGACGAGCGCACCGGCCGCGCGTACGACGTCGGCGCCGCCGTCGAGCACCCGGGCCAGCAGGTCGAACGCCAGACCTTCACGCGGCCACGCCACCAGGTTGAGCGCGAGGACCGGCGTCCCTCCCATCGCGTACACGTCCGAGAGCGCGTTCGCGGCGGCGATGCGCCCCCAGTCGTAGGGGTCGTCGACGATCGGGGTGAAGAAATCGGTGGTCACCACGATCGCGAGGTCGGGGCGCAGCCGGTAGACGGCGGCGTCGTCGGCGGTGTCGAAGCCGACGAGAAGGTCGGGCTCGGTGGGACCCTCGAGCCCGCCCACGAGCCCGAGCACCGTTCGGAGGTCGTCGGGCCCGAGCTTGCACGCGCAGCCCGCGCCGTGTGAGAAGCGCGTGAGGCGGACCGGCGAGGTCGAGTGCGGTGCGGCCGCCGTCACGACCGCAGCGTACGCCGGCTCAGCCAGGCCGGACGGCGGCGACCACCGAGCCGCTCCCGCCGACGAACTTGATGAAGTCGCCGGTGTGGGTGGCGTGCACGTATCCGCCACCCACCCAGATGCCCACATGGGCGCCCCAGCTGCTCGTGGTGATGAGATCGCCGGGCTGGAGCTGGCTGATCGGGACCGCCGGGAACATCGAACCCTGCGCACCGGAGTAGTGCGGCATCGACACGCCGCCCTGCGCCCACGCCATCATCGTGAGCCCCGAGCAGTCGTAGCAGGCGGGTCCGGTACCGGCGTAGCAGTACGGCTTCCCGACCTGCGCCCAGGCGTACCCCACCGCGGCGCCGGCACCACCGTGGCCCGACGGCGGCGGGCCCGACGGCGCCGGTGCGGCGCCGCCACCGTTCTCATCGCCGGTGCCGCCACCGTCACCGGCCGGCGACGGGGCGGGCGCGGCGGCGGCCGCTTCCGCCTCCCGGCGGGCCTGCTCCGCGGCGACGAGATCGGCGATCTCACCCTCCACCTGCGCGAGCAGCTGCTCCTGCTCGGCGGCGGCGGCGTCGGCCTCGGCCTTGGCCGCGGCGAGGGCGTCACGCTCCTCTTGGGCGGTCTGGCGCGCTTGCTCCGCGGTCGCGCGCTCGTGCTGCAGGTCTTCCTTCGCGCCGGCGAGCTCGTCGACGAGGGCGTCGTCCCGGGCGTTCGCGGT
>DASUUL010000169.1:0-2181 GCA_036374115.1 Acidimicrobiia bacterium
ACGCCTCGTGGGCGGCGACGTGCGCGGCCGTGAGGGCGCGCTGGGCGCCGGCGTCGCCGGCGAAGGCTTCGAGGCAGCGTTCGGGCTCGACGTTGGCCAGCGCCAGGATCGCCCCCGGGCACCCGAGGGGGCCGGCGAACGACAGCAGCGCCGACGAGCCCGTGTAGACGGGGCGGTCCCATTCCGTGACCTCGCGCAGCAGCCGCTCCGGGTCGCCGGACGAGTCCTTGAGCCCGGCCACGCCCGGCAGCGCGGCCAGCGTGTCGACCGGGATCCCCGGCGGCGACGCGTTCGGGTAGTGATAGGCGAGCACGGGGACCTCGCCGGCGGCCGAGACGACACCGCCGTAGTAGCCGTCCAGGTCGCGCGACCGCGGCGGTGACAGGGCGAGCACCGCGTCGGCACCGTGCGCGATCGCGTCGCGAGTGAGCGCGACCGCCTGGCGTGCCGACGGCGCCCCGGTCCCCGCGAGCACGGGGACCGCGTCGCCGACCGTGCCCCGAACCGCGTCCAGGAGCGCGGCCCGCTCGTCGGCTGCGAGCGCGGCGGCCTCGCCGGTGCTGCCGGCCACCACGACGCCGCGTACGCCCGCGTCGACGAGCTTCGCCGCCAACGCGGCGGTGGCCGCGGCATCGACCTCGCCGCCGTCGTCGAAGAGCGTGACCAGGGCCACCCCGACACCCGTGAACACAGGAGTAGGCATGCCCGGGAACCTACTGCTCCCGTCCGATCGTCCAACTGCGCAACCACCGACGAGAGCAGGAGAACGCGATGTCGAAGCAAGGGAGGTTCGGCGCCGCCGCGGTGGCGGCGCTCTCGCTCGCGCTGGCAGCGGGCCCGGCCGCGGCCGCGCCCACCGGGGGCACCGACACGAGCGAGTCGCGGACAGTAACCGGCACCGGCACGGGCCGCGTCCGGGGGACGCCCGACACGATGACGGTCGACCTGGGAGTCGACACCCGGGCCGAGACCGCGCAGGAGGCACTGGCGAGCAACCGCGAGCTGGCCGCCAAGGTGCTCGAGGCGCTCCGTGACGCGGGTGTGGAGGAGAAGGACGTCCAGACGAGCCAGCTCTCGGTCTCGCCCGTCTACGACGACGCCGGAGCCCGCATCGTCGGGTACGGCGTCACCAACTCGGTGACCGCGACGCTCCACGACCTCGACAAGGCCGGCGCCGTCATCGACGCCGCCGCCGGCGTCGCCGGCGACAGCATCCGTGTGCACGGCGTGTGGTTCTCGATCGAGGACACGAGCGAGCTCGTAGCCGCCGCCCGCGCCGACACGGTGAAGCGGGCACGCGACCAGGCGGAACAGCTCGCCGGCGCCGCGGGTGTCGCCCTCGGCGACGTGCGCACGATCGAGGAGACGACCACCCCGATCGGGCCCGCGGTCGACTACGAGGAGGGCGGGGCGGCCGACGACCGGGGTGCGGCCCCGACACCGATCGAACCCGGCACCCAGGAGCTCGCCGTCGACGTCGTCGTGCGCTTCGCGATCGCCTGACCGTAGATTGCGGGGCGTGAGCGAGATCGTCCTCGTCGAGACCGTCGATCGTGTGTGCACGGTCACGCTCAACCGCCCCGAGGCACGCAACGCCCTCGACACCGCGCTCCAGCGGGCCTCGGCGGCGGCGCTGGCCGGGGCCGAAGCCAACGCCGCCGTCGACGTGGTGATCCTCACCGGGCGCGACCCCGCCTTCTGCGCCGGGCTCGATCTGCGCGAGCTCGGCAGCACCGCCGCGAACCTGGTCGGCAGTGGCGACGAGCCCGTGGTAAGCCCGTTCACCGTGCTCTGGAGGATGGCCAAGCCGGTCATCGGCGCGATCAACGGCCCCGCCGTCACCGGCGGCTTCGAGCTCGCCCTCGCCTGCGACTTCCTCGTGGCGTCGGAACGGGCGAGTTTCGCCGACACCCACGCCCGGGTGGGCGTGACACCCGGCGGCGGCATGAGCGTGTTCCTACCCCAAGCGGTCGGGCTCCGCCGGGCGAAGGAGATGAGCCTCACCGGCAACTTCGTCGACGCCGCCGAGGCGCACGCGCTCGGTCTGGTCAACCACGTGGTCGCTCACGACGATCTCCTGCCGGCGGCGCGCCGGCTCGCCACCGACATCGCCGGCAACGATCAGCACTCGGTCCGCAACCTGAAGCGTCTCTACGACCGGGGATCGAAGGTCGCCGCGGG
>DASUUL010000170.1:0-6329 GCA_036374115.1 Acidimicrobiia bacterium
GCGGTCGGTCGCCGGGTCGTAGGTGATGGTCACCTGACCGTCGCCGCTGCGCGCGCTCGGTGCCGACGACACGTCGGTCGCGTCGGCGACCACGAACGACGACCCCCCGCCACCACCCGAAAACAAGGCGCCGCCACCGCCGCCCCCGTAGCCGCCACCGCCACCACCTGCCAAGAAGGCGCCGTCGCCGCCGGCATCGTCGCCGGGCCCGCCCGAGCTCGACCCCGTGCCTCCCGAACCGGTGCCCGTGCCGCCCGCACCACCGGGACCGCCAGCCGTGCCGAGAGACGTGGCGCCGCCGCCGCCGCCCCCACCGCCGCCGACTCCGCCCCAGCGGCTCGGGCGGAAAATTACCCGCATGTGATTCTCGGGCCGTGGATGGTCGGGCGCGTCCTCCCGTCAGAGGGCGGCCGCAAGGCGCGGTCGTGTTCCCGGACCAAGCGCATCCTCGCCGGGGAGCCACGCCGTGCTCGACTCGACCGTGTGGCCGCCGCCCGTGCCCCCGGCGGGATTCGAACCCGCACTGTCGGGATTTTAAGTCCCGCGCCTCTGGCCAGTTGGGCTACGGGGGCAACCCGGCAGGCTAGGCGGCGCGGGCGCCCTCGACGGAGGGGGCGTCATCGATCGCGGCTCCGAGCGCGGCGCGCATTCGCAAGGCCGCCTCGCCCTCGAGACCGTTGACCACGATCACGCCCTCGACCATGTCGGCGGCGACCTCGGCGAAGGGGCGGCCCCGGAGGAGCACCGACACCACCGCCCCGCCGGGGTAGCGCCTGATCGTGCGCCGCTGCCCCGCCACCCGGGGCGGGCAGCGGAACGCGGGCACGGTCAGCTCGGCCGCCCGGGCCGCCGCGCCCAGCCGCCGGGCCGTACGCGCAAAGCGCAACGTGGGTGGGTTCTCCGCCACGACCCGAGCATCGCACGGGGGTGTGACAACTACGCCGAGCACCGACCCAGCGTGTTTCGCGGGGTAGAAACGGCAGATGCCCTTCCTGATCGGCACCTCGGGGTGGCAGTACCGCGACTGGCGGGGCGCCTTCTATCCCGCCGACCTCGCCCAGCGGGCCTGGCTCGAGTACTACGCCGAGCGGTTCGCCACGGTGGAGGTGAACAACACCTTCTACCGGCTCCCGGAGCGGTCGACGTTCGAGAGCTGGGCCGGCCACACCCCCGCCGACTTCGAGTTCGTGATCAAGGCCAGCCGGTTCCTCACCCACGTCCGCCGCCTCCGGGACCCGGCCGAGCCGGTCGCCCGGATGCTCGACCACGCCGCCGGGCTCGGCGCCAAGCTCGGCCCCGTGCTCGTCCAGCTCCCCCCGACCCTCCGCGCCGATCCCGGTCGTCTCGGCGACACGCTCGCCCGCTTCCCCAGCGGGCAGCGGGTGGTGGTGGAGCCCCGGCACGAGTCGTGGTTCACCGACGACGTGTACGCGCTGCTGGCCTCGCACGACGCGGCTCTGTGCCTCACCGACCGGCTCGGGCGGCGCGGGCCCGTCGAGCGCACCGCCGGCTGGGCCTTCCTCCGCCTCCACGAGGGCACGGCCCGCCCCCACCCCTGCTACGGCGACCGGGCACTGGCGAGCTGGGTCGAGCGCCTCGCCGGCCACTGGCCGCGGCGCGCCGACTGCTACGTGTTCTTCAACAACGATCCGCGCGCCTGCGCGGTTCGCAACGCGGCTCGCTTCGCCCAGCTGGCCGCGCGGGCCGGGCTGCACCCGACCCGCGCGCCCCAGCCGAACGAGATCCGGGTCAGTACTCCTGACGCCCGCCGTAGACGGCCAACCCGTAGATGACGAGCACCGCCAGGAAGATGCCGATCAGCGTAGCGATCGGGAACGTGAACACCCACGGGATGCGCACGACGATCCACAACGCCGCCACGAAGATCCCGACTGCCCGCGCCCACTCGGCGCCGCTGACGACCCCGAAGCCGGCGAGGATCACGATGATCCCCCCGATGAGGTAGATCCAGCCCCAGGTCGTGAGGCTGGAATCCCACAGGATGACGCCGTCCTCGATCACCCGGACCTGCTCGTCGCCGTTGACGATCGCCCAGAGCCCGTCGAGCGCGCCGGTGACCCCCGCGAGCACGAGCATGACCCCTGCGAACAACACCCAACCCGTTCCCTGCCGAACCGATGACGTTGCCATGAAGGCTCCTTTCGCCCGCGGGCATTCTTACTAGTTTCGGAACCCGTGCGGGTGGAACGTCGCAGCATCCACGATCGCGAGATCCTGCGCCTCGCCCTCCCGGCGCTCGGCGCCCTCGCGGTCGAGCCCCTCTACGTGCTCGTCGACACGGCCATCGTCGGGCATCTGGGCACCGATGCCCTCGGCGGGCTGGCGGTCGCCGGCGCCGTGCTCGTGGCGGTGTTCAACATCTTCAACTTCCTCGCGTACTCGACCACCGCGGCAGTGGCGCGGCGCGTCGGCGCGGGTGACCGGCGGGCGGCGGCCGAGCTCGGCATCGCCGGCGTGTGGTTGGCGGTCGGTCTCGGCGTCGTGATCATGGTCGTGGGGCTCGTCGTCGCCCCCGCGGTCGTCGACCTCATGGGTGCCTCGCCGGAGGTGACGCCGCCCGCTCTCACGTACCTGCGCATCAGCCTGCTCGGCGCGCCGTTCATGCTCCTGATGCTCGCGGGGATGGGGTACGCGCGCGGGCTCCAGGACACGCGCACGACGTTGGTCGTCGCCGTCGGCTCGAACGTCGTGAACCTCGGTGTCGAGATCGTCCTCGTCTACGGTCTCGACCTCGGGATCGCCGGTTCGGCGTGGTCGACGGTCATCGCCCAGGCGAGCGGCGCGCTCTGCTACGTCTGGCTCCTCGCCCGCAGCGTGCGCGGGGAAGGCGCGGCGGTGCGGCCGCGCGTCGCCGACATCCGGGAGACCGCGGTCGTCGGCGGCCAGCTCGTGCTGCGCACCGGCTCGTTGCTGCTGGCGCTCACGGCCGCGACCGCGGTGGCGTCACGCATCGGCGACGATGCCGTCGCCGCCCACCAAGTGGCGTTCCAGATCTGGCTGTTCCTCGCCCTCTCGCTCGACGCCGTCGCCATCGCCGGCCAGGCGATGATCGGCCGGTTCCTCGGTGCCGACGACGCCACCAACGCCCGGACCGCGGCGCGGCGCATGGTCGAATGGGGCGTCGCCGCCGGCGTCGTCCTCGGCGTGGTGCTGGCACTGGTGCGCGCGCTGCTGGTCCCGATCTTCACCGACGACCCCGCTGTACGCGACCTCGCCCTCGAGGTGCTCCTCCTCGTCGCGCTCCTCCAACCCGTCAACGCCGTCGTGTTCGTACTCGACGGCGTGCTGATCGGCGCCGGTGACGCCACGTACCTGGCGGCGGCGATGGCCGGAGCGAGCTTCCTCGTCTTCGCACCCGCCGCCGTGCTCGTGCTCGTGCTCGACGGCTCCCTCCTGTGGCTCTGGGGCGCCATCTGCCTCTTCATGTCCGCCCGCCTCGTGGGGAACGTCGCCCGTTTCGCCGGCACCCGCTGGCAGGTGACCGGCGCAGCGCGCGGAACCTGACGCGCCCGCCGGCTTGCACCGTCGCCCCCGACGCGCTGTGCTGCCTGGGTGCCCGAGCCGTCGGACGACCGCGCGCAGACCGCCCGGCTGGCCGAGCCGGCGCGCGCCGGGGCCCCGAGTATGCCGGAGCCCGGCACCCAGCTCGTGCCCGTCCCGGGCGAGGAGCGGACCGACGACGACCACCTGCGCCGGGGCGACGTCGACCGGTGGGGTCGCAGCGAGAGCATCCGCGAGATCGCCCGCACGATCTACGACCCGATGTACCGCTACTGGTTCCGGGCGGAATGGGAGGGGCTCGAGCACGTCCCCCGCCACGGTGGCGCGCTGCTCGTCGCCAACCACGCCGGCGCCATCCCTGCCGACGCCCCCGCGATCATGCACGGCATCGAGACCGAGCTCGGCCGGCCCGTCTACGGCCTCGCCGAGTTCCTGTTCCGCGACGTGCCCGTGCTCGGCACGCTCTGGTCGCGGGCGGGAGGCGTCACCGCCCATCCCGAGAACGCGTACCGGTTGCTCCACGACGACCGCCAGCTCGTGCTCGTGTTCCCCGAGGGAGTGAAGGGCACGGGGAAGCTCTACCGGGATCGGTACCAGCTGCGGCGCTTCGGCCGGGGTGGCTTCGTGGAGATCGCGATGCGGTCGGGCGTGCCGGTGGTGCCGATCGCGGTGGTCGGCGCCGAGGAGTCGATGCCGATCGTGTGGAAGAGCCCCCGCCTCGCCAAGCTCCTGGGAGTGCCGTACGTGCCGGTGACGGTGAACATGCTGATGTTCGGCCCACTCGGGCTGCTCGCCTACTTCCCGGCGAAGTTCAAGTTCCGTGTGCTCCCGCCCGTCCACTTCGGCGTCGACCCCGACCAGGAGCGCTACTCGCGGAGCCGAGTGATGGACGAAGCCGACCGCATTCGGGAGCAGATCCAGGATGCGCTCTTCGACATGCTCCGCAAGCGCACCAGCGTCTGGTCGGGCTGAGGCGAGGCGCGGCGTGCGGGCGCTCGTCACCGGCATCGGAACGTTCTGGGGCAGTCGCATCGCCCAGGAGCTCGAGGGTCGCGACGACGTGGAGGTCGTCGTCGGGCTCGGAACCAACGAGCCGGTGCTGCCGTTGGAGCGCACCGAGTACGTGCGCGCCGACTCGGGCTACACGATCCTGCAACGGCTGGTGCACGCGACGCAGGTCGACACCATCGTCCACACGCATCTGATGGTCGACTCCACCCAGCTCGGCGGGCGCGCCATGCACGAGATCAACGTGATCGGCACGATGAACCTCCTCGCGGCCGCGGGAACCGCCGGCAGCCCGATTCGCAAGGTCGTGGTGAAGAGCTCGACGCTGGTATACGGAGCCGGGAAGTCCGACCCGTACGTGTTCCGCGAGGAAGCGAAGCGCACCACCCCCGCGCGCACCCCGGTGGAACGCTCCCTCCTGGAGGTCGAGAGCTTCGTCAGCGACTTCTCCGAAGACAACCCGCACGTCACCGTGACGTTGCTGCGCTTCACCAACATCCTCGGCGACCACATGCAGACCCCGTTCGCGAGCGCCCTACGGCTCCCGGTGGTTCCCGAGATCTTCGGCTTCGACCCGTTGCTGCAGTTCACCCACGAGGACGACGCGTGCGCCGCATTGGTGTTCGCGTGTCTCAACGAGATACCCGGCGTCTACAACGTCGGCGGCGACGGCACGATCCCCTGGAGCGAGGTGTGCACGATCGTGGGCAAGCGGCGAGTGGCGCTCCCGCCGGTACTCACGGGCCTGGCGGCCGAGCCGCTGCGAATGCTGCGGGTGCTCGACCTTCCTTCGGAGCTGCTGACGCTGTTGCGGTACGGCAAGGGCGTCGACAACTCCCGGCTGAAGCGGGCCGGATTCCGCTACCGGTACTCGACGGTCGGCGCCGTCGAGGACTTCGCCCGCGGCCTGCGCCTGGAGTCGACCGTCGGAGACCGCACACCGGCGTACCGGTACCAGCGCGACGTAGAGACCTTCTTCCGCCACTCACCCGCCGTCGTGCGGGACCACGAGTAGCCGCATGCCGCTGCACGTCGAGCAGCAGGGGCGCGTGCGCGTGCTGACGCTCGACGATCCCGAGCGTCGCAACGCCCTCACGGCCGCGCTTGTCGACGAGATCGTCGCCGCGGTCGAGGCGGCCGACGCCGACGACGAGGTGGGGGCGCTGGTCGTCACGGGCGCCCCGCCCGCGTTCTGCTCGGGCGCCGACGTCGGCAACCTGGCCGCGCTCGGGGCGCAGGGAGCGACGCGCGCGCGGGGATCCGACGCCGGGAGCCTCCGGGGCGTGTACGAGGGGTTCCTGCGCGTGCTGCGGTCCCCGCTGCCCACGGTGGCGGCGGTCAACGGCGCGGCGGTGGGCGCCGGCTTCAATCTCGCCCTCGCCTGCGACCTGCGGATCGCGGCGCGTTCGGCCCGCTTCGACAGCCGGTTCCTGCGTCTCGGCATCCATCCCGGCGGCGGGCACGTGTGGCTGCTCGAGCGGGCGGTGGGTCCGCAGGCGGCCGCGGCGATGCTCCTGTTCGGCGAGCGGGTCGACGGCGAGCGCGCCGCCGAGCTCGGTCTCGCGTGGCGCTGCGTCGACGACGACGCCGTGCTCCGCGAGGCGATCGCGCTCGCGGAACGAGCTGCGGCGGTGCCGCGCGAGGTCGCGACCCGGGCCAAGGCGACGGTCCGAGAGGCTCCCTGGCAACCCGACTTCGAGGCCGCGGTCACGACCGAGCTCGAGCGCCAGGCCTGGTCCTTCGACCAGGGCTACTTCTCCCGCTCTTGATGCGTGCGTCGTGGGCAATAGTTGCGCCCG
>DASUUL010000171.1:0-2015 GCA_036374115.1 Acidimicrobiia bacterium
GCCTCGAGCACCGGGAGCTTGGCGGCCCGGCGGGCGGGGCGGAGGCCGGCGAGGATCCCGGCGATCGCCCCCGCCACGAGCACGGTCACGAGCTGGCCGGTCGGGGCCGCGAACGTGCCGAACCCCTCCTGGGTCGCCAGCGCCTCGAACAGGCCCCAGCCGAGGAAGATCCCGAGAGCCACACCGCCGGCGGTGCCGAAGAGGGCGACGACCACCGACTCCCAGCGGACCATGGTCCGCAGTTGCCGGCGGGTCTGGCCGACGGCGCGGAGCAGCCCCAGCTCCCGGCGCCGCTCGTGCGTGGAGAGCGACAGCACGTTGGCGATGCCCATCAGGGCGATGATGATCGCCAGCGCGAGGAGGCCGTAGACGACGTTGAGGATCGCGTCGACCTCACCCGCGACCGACTCGACGTACTCGTCGCGGTCCTGCACCGTCACCGCCGGCCCCGTCACGCCGACCACCGCGTCACGACCGTCGGCGAGGGTCACACCGTCGGCGAGGTCGACGAGCAGCGCGACGTACGACTGGCGGTTGGCGTGCGGTGCCCACGTCGCCTCCGGGAGAACCGCGTCGCCGATGAGCGAGGCCTCGTCGTAGATCGCGTCGACCGTGGCCGGCGTGGTCTGCCCGTCGACGAATTCGAGCAGCACGGTGGAGCCGAGCTCCCAGCCGCGCTCCTCGGCGTAGTCGCTCGACACCGCGATCCCGTCGCCGCCGACATCGGCCATCGAGCCCTGTGCGACGTCGACGTCGAGCATGCTGCGCAGCCGGGCCGGCTGGGTGACCGAGGCGTCGAGCTCCTCGCCGTCGACCCGCAGCGCGGCCACACCGATGCCGGCGGTCTCCGACACTTCGGGCAGCGCCGCCAGCTCGGCGGCGAGTGCGGGGTCGACGCCGGCGGCGCCGAACTCGGTGTCGATCACGAGGTCGCCGCCGAACTGCTCGTCGACGGTGTCCTCGATGGACGACTTGATGGACGACGCGATCACCGTGAACAGGGTGACCACCACGACCCCGACCATGAGGGCCCCCGCCGCGCCGGCGGTACGCCGGGGGTTGCGCATCGCGTTGCGGCGGGCCAGCGAACCGGGGAAGCCGCGGAGGAGCGCGATGGGAGCGCCGATCGTCGCCGAGGCGGGGCGGGCGACGACGGGGCCGAGCAGCACCATCCCGGCGACGGCCAGGAGCGCCCCGATGGCGACCTGCCCGAAGGCGCCGGCGCCGGCGCGGGCGACGACGAGCCCGACGCCGGCGACCATCACGGCGACGCCGGCGGCTGCCCGCCACCACGACGCGCCGGTGGTGTCGACGGCGGCGTCGCGGAGCGCCTCGATGGGTGCCACCCGCGACGCCTTGATCGCAGGCGCCAGGCTCGCGATCAACGTGGCGCCGACGCCGACGGCGGCGCCGAGCACCAGGCTCCCGGTGGTGGTCACGAGACCGGCTTGTGGCAAGCCGAAGCCGGCGGCGTCCATGAGCGCGAGCGTGCCGCCGGCGAGACCGAAGCCGGCGGCGAGCCCGACGGCCGAGGCCACGATCCCGACCGCGAGCGCCTCGAACGCCACCGATCCCACGATCTGGCGACGCGAGGCGCCGATCGCCCGCAGCAGCGCCGATTCGCGCGTGCGCTGCGCCACCAGGATCGAGAACGTGTTGAAGATGCTGAACATCGCCACGAGCAGGGCGATGCCGGCGAACACGAGGAGGGAGGTGTTGAAGAAGCCGAGGAAGTCGGACTCGATGTCGTCGCGCTGCTCGGCCGTGAGCTCGGTACCGGTGATCGCCTCCGCGCCGTCGGGCAGCACCGGCTCGATGCGGTCGACGAGCTCGCGCTCGCTCACGCCGCTGCCGGCGGCGGCGGCGACCCCGCTGACCCGGGTCGGGTCTTCCAGGAGAAGGTCCTGGGCCACGGAGAGGGTGAACCCGGTGAAGGTGACGCCGCCGAGGCTGTCTTCGTCGCCGAAGGTGACGATGCCGACGATCTCCACCTCGATCGCCGCCGGGGTCCGCAC
>DASUUL010000172.1:0-17864 GCA_036374115.1 Acidimicrobiia bacterium
GACTCCACCAGCTGACCTTCGCCGGTCCGGTCGCGATGCGTCACTGCCGCGACCAGCGCGGTCGCGGTGTGCACTCCGACCGCCGGGTCCACGAACCCGCCCGGGATGATCGGCGGCCCGCCCTCGTAGCCCGTCACCCACGCCATGCCGGTGAGCTGCTCCATCGTCTGGGCGAAGCCGGGCCGGTCGCGCCACGGTCCCGTCAGGCCGAACGCCGGGAGCCGCAGGTAGATCACGTCGGGGCGTTCGGCGCGCACCTCGTCGTACGACAGCCCGAACGAATCCATCACCCGGGGCGTGAAGTTCTCCGCCACGACGTCGCAGCGCGCGACGAGGCGCTTCGCCAGCGCGACACCGTCCGGGTTGCCGAGGTCGAGGGTGATGCCCTTCTTCCCGAGGTTGGTGGCATGGAACAGCCCCGACATCTCGTAGAAGCGCTCGTCCTGGCTCGGGCGTACGGCAGCACTGAAGCGAATGCCGTCGGGCCGCTGGATCGACTCGACCTTGATCACCTCGGCGCCCATCGCCACGAACCACGCGGTCGCGCACGGTCCCGACCAGAACGCCGTGAAGTCGAGCACCGTGAGGCCGGCGAGCGGCCGGTCGTCGTCGGCAACCACGGGCCGCGCCGTTCCCCTCGCGGCGCGGTCGTCGGCCGCCCACGCGGCCGGCGCGGCACCCGAGTGCTCGCCCAACCGGGGTGCGGGTGTGAGCGGGCGATCGGCCACGCCCGAGAACCGGAACGGCGCCCGGGGCCGGATCCACTCCTCGCCGGGCTGGCGCACGAACACGTCGCGTTCGCTCAGCTGCGGGAACGTCGGCAGCAGCTCGCCGTTGGCCACGACCGCCGCCGGGACGCGCTCCGCCGCGCACAGCTCCACCACCTCCTCGGCGGAGTGCTGCATGGTGAAGCCCTGCACCATCGCGTTCACCTCGGCAGCCCGCTTGAACCGGCCGAGCATCGTGGCGAGCTCCTCGTCGTCGAGGAGGTCCTCCCGCCCGATCACCTTGAGCAGCGACAGCCAGTTCTGCTTCGTGACCGTGGTGATGCCCACGTAGTTGCCGTCCTTGCACGGCTCGTTGCCCGGCAGCATCACCCACCGGAACGTGCCGAGGCGCCCGCCCGGGAAGCGCGCCATCAGCGTCGGGAACGTCACCAGCGTGAGGTGCATCGCCTCGAACATCGACACGTCGACGGTCTCGCGCCGCTCGGTGCCCCGTACCTTCCTCCACGCCGTCAGCGCGCCCAACGCCGCGAACGCGCCGGTCACGTACTCGCCGAGGCCGCCGCCAACCGTGAGGGGTGGCCGGTCCATGTGCCCGTGGTTCGACAGCGATCCCGACCGCGCCTGGAGCACCTCCTCGGTCAGCATCAGCGCCGAGTCGGGCCCGCCCCGGCCGAACGGCGAGAGCGACACCGTCACCGGGGCGACCCCCATGAGGCCCATCCGCTCGAGCTCGCCCGGCACGAAGCTCTCGAGCGCCACGTCGGCGGCCGCCACCCACGGCGCCGGATCGTCGGTCACGACACTCCGCTGCGACGTGTGGAGGTAGGCGAACAGCTCCGGGCGCGCCGCCCGCAACGGATCACCGCCGGCGCGCTCGAGCTTCACGACGTCGGCCCCGAGATCGGTGAGGAGCTTCGAGCAGTAGCCGCCGGCCACGCCGGTCGAGCAGTCGGCCACTCGCAGTCCGTCGTAGATCACGATCCCCCCTGGGTGTCGGGCACCGAGGGTACCTACACTGCCGAGCGCGCATCCTTGCGGGGAGGTCGAGGGGGGAGCATGAGCGAGCGGAACGGGTACCCGGCGGGCACCCCCTCGTGGGTCGACGTCACCAGCCCCGATCTCGACGAGTCGACCCGCTTCTACGGCGGGCTCTTCGGCTGGTCGGCCGAGGTGGCCGGCGATCCCGCCCTGACCGGCGGCTACACGATGTTCACGCTGCGGGGGAGGAAGGTCGCGGGGCTCGGTCCGCTCCCCGAGGAGGGGGCGGCGCCGTCGTGGTCGACCGACGTCACCGTCGACGACGCCGACCGCACGATCGCGCTCGCACGAGAGCACGGCGCCGTGGTCGTGAGCGAGGCGACGGACGTGCTCGACGCCGGCCGCACCGCAACCTTCGTCGACCCCACCGGCGCCCGCCTCTCCGTGTGGCAGCCGCGCCGGCATCTGGGTGCCGAGCTCGTGAACGAGCCCAACACGCTGTGCTGGAACGAGCTCGCCACCCGCGACATCAACACGGCCAAGGACTTCTACCGCGCGGTGTTCGGGTGGTTCGGCGACACCAACGCGTTCGAGGGCACCACGTACACCGAATGGAAGCTGGGCGAGCACTCGGTCGGCGGCATGATCCAGATCGACGAGGACTGGCCCGACGAGATCCCGTCGCACTGGATGGTGTACTTCCAGGTCGACGACTGCGACGCCGCCGCCGAGCGCGTCGAGGAGCTCGGCGGCAAGGCCTCGGTCCCGCCGACCGACATCCCGCCCGGACGCTTCGCCGTGATCACCGATCCGCACGAAGCGGTGTTCTCGATCATCGCACCGCGGGAGGACTGACCATGCAGATGCCGCTGCCCGCGGTCGAGCACGCCCAGCTGGCCCGGCTCGCCGGTTCCTGGCAGGGCGACGAGACCCTCGGCCCGTCGCCGTGGAACCCGCAGGGCGGCGTGACCGTCGGCCGCTACCACTGCCACATGGCCCTGCACGACTTCTTCCTGTTCGCCGACTACGAGCAGGAGAACGAGGGTGCGATCACGTTCCGCGGCCACGGCGTGTTCAGCTGGGACAGCACCGCCGGGCAGTACGTCCTCTACTGGTTCGACTCCACCGGTTTCATTCCCGGCGGCCCGGCCACGGGCACGTGGGAGGGCGACGCGCTCGTCCTCGAGCACCCGTCCGACCAGGGACGCGCCCGCTACATCTGGGAGCTCGGTGAGGGCCGGTTCCGCATGCGGATCCAGAGCTCGCCCGACGGAAACGTCTGGACGACGTTCCTCGACGGCACCTACACCCGAGCCTGAACCACGCCGGCGCGGGTGGGATCAGGCAGCCGGCACGAACATGGGCACCGGCACCGACCTTCCGGGCACGGTCGGGAACGAGAGGGGCCGGAAGACCACCCGCAGCGGGAGGTCGGCGACGAGAGCCTCGGGATCGCAGTCGACGACGTAGGTGACGATGCGCACCGCCGGGTCCTCGTCCAGTGCCACCAGGGCGGTGACGAAGGGCACCATCGCCTCGAAGGCGGGGAGGAAGGCGCGCCGCACCACCGCCCAGGAGTAGAGGCGGCCCCGGCCGCTCACCGGCGTCCACGTGAACGCCACCGCGCCGCAGCGCGGGCACGCCGGCTCCGGATACCAGCAGAACGCCGAGCACGCGTCGCACCGGGGGATCACCAGCTCGCCCCGGGCGGCGCCGGCGAAGTACTCGGCCGTGCGCTCGTCGGCGAGGTCGGGCAGAGGGAAGTCCTCCCGCTCCACGGCCGCCATGGCGCGCTACCGGTCCTTCCGGAGGATCAACGTGGAGGCCATCCCGCCGGTGTAGCCGCCGTACACGCCGATCTCGCAGCCGGACACCTGGGCGGGTGCGGTGCCGCGCAGCTGCTTCACCACCTCCACCACGTGCGCGATGCCGAGCACGTACGCATGCGAGAGCAGGCCGCCGTGGGTGTTGAACGGGAGCTTGCCGCCGTCGTGGTGGAGCGTGTCGCCCTCCACGAACGTCCCGGCGGCGCCCTTCTCGCAGAAGCCCATGTCCTCGATCTGCATCATCGAGACCACGGTGAAGGGGTCGTACACGGTGAGTACGTCGACGTCGCTCGGCTCGAGACCCGCCATCGCGAACGCGGGTGGCGCCGCGAACACCTGCGGCGTCGAGGTGAAGTCGGGCTGCTGGCTCCAGTGCCCACCCGACGAGGCGTGCCCCTCTCCCACACCCGCCACCACCGCAGGCGGTTGGGGAAGGTCGCGGGCACGTCCGATCGACGTGGTCACGTAGGCGGCCCCGCCGTCGGAGATCAGGCAGCTGTCGAACATCCGCAGCGGATCGGCGAGGAGCGGCGAGGCGAGGTAGTCGCCGAGCGTCATCTTCTTGGCGTGCATCACCGCACCGGGATGCAGGTTGGCGTGCCGGCGACACGCCAGCGCGATCGCCCCGAACTGCTCCTCGGTGGTGCCGAACTCCAGCATGTGGCGCCGCATGATCGTGGCGAAGTACACCGGCTGGGGGAACCACCCGAATGGCACCTCGAGGTTCTGCTTCAACGGCTGGGCGGCGTGGGTCTCGCCCGGCCCGCCGGTCATCGAGCCGCGCTGGGTCGCCCAGGCCACCGGGAAGACGTTGAGCACGTGACGCGCCTTGCCGGCGGCTATGGCCCCGGCGGCGAGGTGGGGCGCGGTGCCCGCCCACGTCATGCCCCCGCCCCAGCGTGACGTCCACAGGTCGTGGCTGGTCCCGAAGTGCTCGTGGAAGGCGCCGGCGTCGAAGTCGGCGAAGGCGGCGTTCCACGTGAGCCCGTCGATGTCGGACGGCTCGAGACCGGCGTCGGCGATGGCCCGCTCGGCGGCCTCGGCGCCGATCTCGCGAGCGGTCCGGCCCGAGGCCTTCGTGTACGCGGTCTCACCGATGCCGACGATCGCCACGTCGCCGTTGACGTCGTCGAGCTCGGTCGCGTGGCCCCACTCGAGCGCGGTGTGCACGGGCGGCACCCTAGCGAGGCGTCGCTAGGCTCCGCGCTCGTGACCGCCGACCGGGCGCACGCGACTCGCGAGATCCTCGAGTCGTGCCACGCGATCATCGAGCACGACGCAGCTGGGTCGCCGCCCACGGCGGGCCGGCACACACCGAGGCCGATGACCCCGAAGAGCCGATGACTCCCGAAGAGCCCATGACTCCCGAAGAGCCCATGACCCCCGAAGAGGAAGCGCAGCTCGGCCACCTCAACCTCCTCGAGTTCTCACGCGAGAACGCCCGCTGGGCCCGTCACCACACGGTCGTCGACGAGGCGGGTGTGCTGCTCTTCGCCGGCGACACCGACTGGCCCGCCTACAACAACGGCGCGCTCCGCACCGACGACGGCGCCGACCCCGCCGACGTGGTCGAGCGCGCCCGCGCCTTCTTCCACTCCCGGGGCCGGGGCTACTCGCTGTGGGCACGCGAGGTCGACGCCGACGCCGATCTTGCCCGCGCCGTCGAGGCCGCCGGGCACGTGAAGATGTTCGACTATCCGCAGATGATCCGGCGCGAGCGCTTCGAGGAACCGCCCCTCCCAGCCGGCGTGGAGATCCGCCCGGCCGTCGACGCCGGGGGCGTGGCCGACTGCGCGGCCGTGAACGCGCAGGCGTACACCTCCTACGGCACGCCCGCCGAGGCCACGGCCAGCTGCTTCGGGCGCCCCGAGGCGGTGCTGGCACCCCACGTCGGCACCTTCGTCGCCTACCTCGACGGCGACCCGGTGGGGGCGGCGATGACGCTGCTGAGCCACGGCATCGCCGGGATCTACTGGGTCGGGACCGTCGAGGCGGCGCGTGGGCGCGGCATCGCCGAGGCGTGCATGCGCGTCGCCACCAACTGGGGCCTCGACGCCGGCGCGCCCAACGTGCAGCTCCAGGCGTCGCCGATGGGCGAACCGATCTACCGGCGCATGGGATACGAGGACGTGTACCGCTACGCCTTCTACCTCTGCGCCGGCCCCACCGGCTAACGGGGGAAGCTGCCTATCCTCGACGGTCATGCCGGCCGACGAGGCGCTCCGGGCGGAGCTGGTGGCGATGGCCGCCGCCGATCGCGCCACGGGCGGGGCCGGCACCGCCGAGCGCCACGCCGAGCGACTGTGGGAGATCCTCGACGACTACGAGTGCTGGCCCGGGCGCCGCCTCGTGGGCGACGACGGCGCCGATGCCGCCTGGCGGCTCGCCCAGCACGCCGTGTTCGATCCGGGTCTGCAGCGGCGCTGCCTCGAGATGCTCGAGGTCGCGGTCGACAGCGGCGATGCGCTCCCCCTCCACTACGCCTGCCTGCTCGACCGGGTGTGCATGGCGGACGGCCGCGACCAGGTGTACGGCTCCCAGTTCGTGCCGAGCGCCGACGGCACCACCGTGGTGCCGTTCACCATCGACGACCCCTCGGGCGTCGACGCCCGCCGTCGCCGCGTCGGGCTCCCCCCGCTGGCGGAGCAGGCGCGGGCGATGCGGGCGCGCTTCGCGAGCTCCCCCTAGGCACCGCCGTCCGGCACGACGGTGTCGGCGGCCCGCCAGCAGTACCAGGCGGCAACGCTGCGGTACGGGCGGAAGGGGTCACCGAGGTCGACGAGCTCCTTCGCCGCCGGAGGGTCCTCCCGACCGAAGATCAGCCCGTACCCCTTGCGCACGCCGTAGTCGTCGACCGGCCACACGTCCAGGCGCCCGAGCTGGAACATCAAGAACATCTCCGCCGTCCACCGACCGATGCCGCGCACGAGCGTGAGCTCACGCACGATCTCGTCGTCGGGGAGGCGCCCGAGCCGGTCGAGCGCGACGTCGCCGGCCAGCACCTTCTCGGCGAGGTCCCGGACCGATGCCGCCTTGGCACCCGAGAGACCGGCGCCTCGAAGCCGGTCGAGCGGGAGCGCGAGCACGCCCGCCGGCGTCGGCCCCTCGGCGTCGAAGAGCGCCACGAAGCGGCCGTGGATGGCGGCGGCGGCCCGGCCCGCGAGCTGCTGGTACACGATCATCCGGGCGATCTCGGCGAAATGCGCCCGGCGGGGTCGACCGCGCCGCAGATCGCAGGGGCCGACCCGCTCGACGACCGCCGCCAGCAGCGGGTCCCGCCGGGCGAGCTCGGCCGAGGCGTCGGCGAGCTGGCGGCGGGTCGGCGGCATGCGGGCCCGAACGTAGCGGCCCGGTGCGAGGGGCGTTCCGGCGGATCGCTCGTCGGCCTCCAAATCGTCTGAAGCCCCAGAAACCGGGCATACTGTACGGGAACCCCCGAAAGGAGGGGCCGGACGACGCCCGAGCGGGCCCAGGGAGGTCGGGCGTCGCCGTCGAACCGCCAACAGGGAGAGCAACGTGCGCATACTCCGCAAACAGGCCCTGGTCGCGGGCGTCGTCGTCGCCGCCGCGCTGGGGCTGGCCCCGCTCACGGCGTCGGCCGAGCCCATCGACATCAGCGGCGACGCCTCGGGCCTCACGGTCCAGGTCGACGTGCTCGGAACCCCGATCAACGTCGGGCCGCTCCCGATCGTCACCGCCCCACCGGGTGGGAACCAGCAGGTCGTCGGCGCCGACGTGCCCGGCGTCGCCTCCGCGGACGTGCTCGGCGTGAGCAGCCAGCCGACCGCCACCGGCGTCGACAGCGCTGCCCAGGTCGCGGGCGCAGAGGTGCTCGGCGGCGTGGTGTCGGCCGGCGTCCTCACCGCGACCTGCAGCTCCACGCCCGACGGCTCGGCGGGCGGCGCGGCCCTGGTCGACGCGAGCGTGCTCGGGACCCCGGTCGACGTCAGCCCACCGGCGAACACGCAAGTGCCGCTGCCGGGGCTCGGCGCGGTGTACCTCAACGAGCAGGTGCGCTCGGACGCGCCCGGCTCGTCGAGCATGACGGTCAACGCGGTCCGGGTCGCGCTCACGGGCGGGCTCACGCTCGGCGGCATCACCATCAGCCACGCGTCCTGCTCCGCGACCGACCTCGGCATCGTTCCGGGCGGCGCCACCGTGAGTGGCCCGGGTGGTGGGGGCGCGCCGGTGGCGACCGCCGTCACGGCCTCACCTGCCTTCACCGGCTGACCCGCCCGATCCGGCAACGGCCAGATCGGTGACGGGGAGGTCGCGGCCCGAAGCACCGCGACCTCCCCGCTACCCTTTCCGCCTGTGATCTCGCCCCTCGTCGACGCGTGGCGCGCCCGGCGCCGGCGCGCGCTCGCCGGTGTCGCGGTGGTGTGCGCGCTCGTGCTCGGCGCGTGCAGCGGGGGGAGCGACCAGCGGCCCACGCTCGGCGGCGCCGACTCGGGCACGACGTCCGAGGGATCGGCGTCCGAGTCGACCACCACGACCAAGCCGCCGTTCACGAGCACGCTCGCCACCGCCGCGGTGCCCGACGTCCCCGTGTACGACGCGCCGGGCGCGGCGTCACCGTCACGCTCGTACCAGAACCCGTGGCACGTCAACGACGATCCGAGCGAGCCGACGGTACCCCTCGTGTTCCTGGTGGAGGAGACACGCGACGACGGGTGGGTCCGGGTGCTCCTGCCCGAGCGGCCCAACGGCACCAGCGGGTGGGTGCGCGCTGGCGATTTCACCTTCGCCGACACGCAGTACCACATCACCGTCGAGCTCGGCTTGCACCAGATCACCGTGGCCAACGGCGAGGAGGTGATCCTCCAGGAGCCGGTGGCGATCGGGAAGCCCTCGACGCCGACGCCGCCCGGCCGGTACTACATCCGGGTGCTGCTGCAGTCGCCCGATCCCGACAGCGTGTACGGCCCCTTCGCGTACGGCCTGTCCGCCCACTCCGACGTGCTCACCGAGTTCAACGGTGGCGACGGTGAGGTCGGCATCCACGGCAACAACGACGCGTCGGTGCTCGGCCAGAGCGTCAGCGCAGGGTGTGTGCGCATGAGCAACGAGGGCATCACCCGCTTGACGCAGCTCCTCCCTCTCGGCACCCCGGTCGAGATCGTCGCCTGATCGACCACGGGCATCCGCTCAGAGGTGCGCCTCGGAGCCCAGCGACTCCACGACGCCGTCGGCGGCGATCTCGTCGAGGTCGGCTCGCTCCCGCAGCGGGAGCTCCCGCAACCACCACACCACGACGAACGCCGCGACCGCGATCACCGCCGCGACGAGGAACACGGTCTGGAGCGACGACTCGAACGCCCCCACCACGCCGCGGGCGACGGCGGGCGGCAAGGAGCGGATCTGCTCGGGACTGCCCTGGAACTGGGCCGGGTCCACACCCTGACGAACCGGGTCAGGGAGCCGGGCGGCGAACTCGACCGTGAGACGGGCGTTGAGCACCGCACCGAATACGGCGGCACCGAACGCGCCACCCATCGTGCGGACGAAGGTCACCGCCGACGTGGCGGCGCCCAGGTCGCGCGGCGACACCGCGTTCTGCACCGCCAGCACGAGCACGGGCGTGACGAAGCCGATGCCCACGCCGACGACGACCATGAACGCCGACGACATCAGCCGCGACGTCGACGCGTCGAGCTGCGTGAAGCACACGAAGCCGATGGTCATCAGGGCGAGCCCGATGATCGGGAAGATCCGGCAGCGGCCGATGTGGGTGATGATGCGCCCGCAGGTCGTCGACCCCGTGAGGATGCCGGCCATGATCGGGAGCAGGAGCAGCCCGGAGTTGGTGGCGTCCGCGCCCTTGACGATCTGGAGGTAGAGCGGCAGGTACAGGATCGCGCCGAACATGGCCAGGCCCACCGCGAAGGCGGTGATGCTCGAGACCGTGAAGACCGACTGGCGGAACAGCCGCAACGGGAGGATCGGCTCGGCGGCGCGCCGCTCCTGGAGCACGAAGAGCCCCAGCAGCACGACACCGGCGAGGCCGAGCCCGATGATGGTGCCCGAGGCCCATGGATACTCGTTGCCGCCCCAGACCGTCACGAGGATCAGGCTCGTGATGCCGCCGACGAGCAGCGCCGCGCCCGGGTAGTCGATGGAGTGCCCGTGGCGCCGCATGGGCAGCCGCAGCGCCGACGAGGTGATCACCAGGGCGACGATCCCGACCGGGAGGTTGACGTAGAAGACCCATCGCCACGACAGGCTGTCGACGAGGAAACCGCCGATGAGCGGCCCCGCGACGCTGGCGACTGCGAACACGGAGGCGACGTAGCCCTGGTAACGGCCGCGCTCGCGCGGGGCGACGACGTCGCCGACGATCGCGAACGTCAGCACGAGCAGCCCCCCGCCGCCGAGACCCTGGATGGCGCGGAACGCGATGAGCTGGCTCATCGACTGAGCCACCCCGGCGAGGAGCGATCCGACCAGGAACACGACGATCGACGCCTGGAAGAGCTGGCGGCGCCCGTAGAGGTCGCTGAGCTTGCCCACCAGGGGCATCACCGCGGTCGACGTCAGCAGGTAGGCCGAGGCGACCCAGGAGATCTGGTCGAGGCCGCCGAGCTCGCCGACGATGGTGGGAAGCGCGGTGGCGACGATCGTCTGATCGAGAGCGGCGAGGAACATGCCCGCCATGAGGCCGGCGAAGACCGTCTGGATCTGGCGGTGGGTGAGGGCGTACGGCCGGGGCGCGGCCGGCCGCCCCGTCGCCGTGCTCGTCACGCCGCCAGCGTGACACCACCGTCAGGCCACGTGCGACTCGGCGGTCTCGCTCTCGCTCGTCTCGATCGCGTACCCCTCACGGCGCCAGTACTCGAGACCGCCGATCATCTCCTTGACGCGGTAGCCGCGCGCCGCCAACGCCGCCGCTCCCCTCGTGGCGGCGTTGCAGCCGGGCCCGTCGCAGTAGACGACGATCGTCGTGCTCGGGTCCAAGGCCGTTGCGGCGTCGTCGTCGATCTCCGGGTAGGGGAGGTTGCGCGCGCCGGGGACGTGTCCGGCCGCGTAGGCGGCGGGCATGCGGGTGTCGACGACCACGAAGTCGGCGACCCCCGCCTCGAGGTCGGCATGCACGTCGGACGGGTCGGTCTCGAACTCGAGACGCCACTGGAAGTGGCGTGCCGCCAGGGCCGGGCCGGCCGGCGGGGCGGCGGTCACGCGGGGCCGCGGCCGGGTGCTCGTCATGACCGGCACGATACGTGGGTCGATTCCGGAATTGAAGGGATGATCGAAGGATCTCCGGTTTTCCCGGCTTGGATTCGATGGTATTTTCCCGCTATGACCTTCGATCCTTCCAAGCCGCTGGACGACGTCGACTGGCAGATCCTCGCCGTGCTCCAGGACGACGGCCGGATCAGCTTCAGTGAGCTCGGGCGGCGCGTCGCCATGAGCGCGCCCGCGGTCGCGGAGCGGGTCCGGCGCCTCGAGGACTCGGGGGTGATCACCGGCTACCGCGCCGAGGTCGACCTCGAGCGCCTCGGCTACCCCATCCAGGCCGTCGTGCGGCTGCGCACCGACTACGCCGACAAGGACCAGTTCGAGAAGACCGTCCGGGAGCTGCCGCACGTCATCGAGTGCCTGCGGATCACCGGCGAGGACTGCTACGTGATCAAGGTCGTCGCGACGGCCGTGTCGGAGCTCGACTCGGCGATGAACGGGCTCGCCGAGTTCGGCGCCACGACGACGTCGGTCGTCGTGGCCCGCCCCCTCGCGGGCCGGGCCGTGGGCCCCCCGGCGCGCGAGCGTGCCGACCCCGGCACAGCTGACTAGCCCTCTTCAGGCGCGTTTCCGCCACTTATCGTCGTTTCGTACACGACTTCGCGCTTTGCCGGGCGTGACTTTTCGTGGCGGCCGAGTTGTCACGACCGGGGACGTTGTCCTGATGGTTCCGTAGGCGCTACCGGGGTTCGCGCGGCAGGCCGAGCACCCGCTCGGCCACGATGTTCTTGTTGATCTCGTCGGTCCCGCCGCCGATGTGCATCGCGGGCGAGCCCACGAGCCGGTGCGCCGGGGGCGTGTCGGCGAGCAGGCCGTCCGGGCCCAGGAGCGACAGCGCAATGGTCGCGCCCTCGGTCACGATCGCGGCCAACGCCAGCTTCATGATCGACGCCTCGGCCGTCGGCGTCTCCCCCCGCCCCAGCTTGGTGATCACGCGCGCGTTGAGGAACTCGAGCGTACGGAGCCGGGTGTAGAGGCGGGCCATCCGGTCGCGCACCACCGGGTCCACCCGCTCGGGGCGTGCTCGGGCGATGTCGGTGACCTCGGCGAAGGAGAACGCGCCGTCGGCGCCATTGAGCGCCATGCGCTCGTTGGCGAGCAGCGTGCGCGCCACCGCCCAGCCGTCGTCGACGGCGCCGATGCGCCACTCGTCGGCGATGCGGGCATCGGTGAGGAACACCTCGTTGAAGTTGGCCGCGCCCGTCATCTGCCGCAGCGGGCGGGGCTCGACACCGAGGGTCTCCATCGGGCACGCGAAGCACGTGATGCCGCGGTGCTTGGGCACGTCGCGGTTCGTGCGCGCCAGGAGGATGCCGAAATCCGCGTAGTGCGCCCCCGACGACCACACCTTCTGGCCGTCGACGACCCACTCGTCGCCGTCGCGCACCGCGCTGGTCCGGAGGCCGGCGAGGTCGGACCCGGCGCCCGGCTCGCTCAGGAGCTGGCACCACATGTGCTCGCCCGAGAGGATCGGCTGGAGGAGTCGGTCGCGCTGCGCGGGCGTGCCGTGGGCGATGAGGGTCGGCCCGACCATCCCGATGCCGACCATGTAGAGCGACTGCATCCCGCCGGCGCGGGCCAGCTCCTGGTTCCAAATGATCTGCTCCACCGGCCCGAGCCCGCGCCCACCGGCCTCGACCGGCCACGTGATCGCGGCCCAGCCGTGCTCGAACAGCGTGCGCTGCCAGGTGGCGGCGAGAGCGAGGGCGTCGCCTTCGGAGACGGGCGCCCGGTACGGGTCGGCCTCCGGCGGCGGCGGGTGCTCGGCGAGGAACGCCCGCGCCTCGGCCCGGAACGCGGCCTCGGCGGGCGAATCGGCGAGATTCACGGCAGCCGAGCAGCCACGTCAGTCGAGCAACATGTGCGCGGCGACGGCGAGATCGTCGTTGACGCGGGAGGCGTCGTCGACGCCTCCGACCCAACCGATGAGGGCGGAGAGCCACACCTGCTGGAGCACCCGGGACACGGCGAGGTCGCGCCGCGACGGCGCGCCCTCGTGCATGGCGCCCGTGATGATGTCGGTCATGAGCGTGCGCACCTCTCGTACGCAGTCGGCTTCGGACGGCTGGGCCGAGCCGTTGGCGCGCACCATCGCGGCGGTGGCTTCGGGATGGCGCTGCAGGAAGGCGAGCGCGCGTCCGAGCACGTCGATGACGCGCTCGGCCGGGGTGATGCCGTTCGGGGGCCGCTGCTCCACATGGGTGGCCAGCGCCCGCACCTGCTCCACCATCGCCTCGAGCAGCAACCGCTCCTTGGAGGTGAAGTAGCGGTACACCGTGCCCAGCGCGACGTTGGCCTCGGCGGCGACGTCGCGCATCTGCACGCTGTCGAACCCGCCCCGGTCGGCGAGCCGCACGGCGGCGTCGAGCACCCGGCGGCGGCGGGCGGCCTGGTTGCGGGCGAGGGCGGTGGGGGCGGACGATGGCGGCACGGACACGCTCGAAGTGAAACACGTTCTGATTTCGTCGGCAACCGGCGGGTAACCAGCGGCGATACCGGGCGGAGGAGCGACACCGGGCGGAGGAGCGACACCGTGCGGAGGAGCGACACCGTGCGGAGGAGAAGGAGGCAGGGGTGACGGACCTGTTGGAGTTGTCGGAGCAGATCTGGACGGGCGCGGGCGCGGCCGCGGGGCACCAGTGGTTCGGCCACTTCGGCGAGATGGCCACGCCGGCGAGCGACACCGCCATCGTGATGGCGTTCTCGAACGTCAGCGCGATCGCGACCGACGACGGCCTCGTCGTGGTCGACACCAGCAGCCAGCTGTGGACCGAGCAGGCCCACGACGCGCTCCGGCGCTGGAACCGGCGCCCGGCACACACGATCGTGTTCACCCACGGCCACATCGACCACGTCTTCGGGGTGGAGCGCTACGAGGAGGCGGCCCGCCGGGCCGGCGCACAGCCCGTGCGCGTCATCGCCCACGAGGACGTTCCGGCGCGCTTCGACCGCTACGTCGCCTCGGCCGGGTACAACCAGGTCATCAACCGGCGCCAGTTCCGGGTGCCCGACCTCGAGTGGCCCCTCGACTACCGGTATCCCGACGAGACGTACCGCGCCCATCACGCGATCGAGGTCGGCGGCGTGCGCTTCGACCTGCACCATGCCCGGGGCGAGACCGACGACCACACGTGGGTGTGGCAGCCCGACCGGCGCGCCCTGTTCTGCGGCGACCTGTTCTGCTGGGTGTCACCGAACTGCGGCAACCCCCAGAAGGTGCAGCGGTATCCGAAGGACTGGGCGGTGGCGCTGCGCACCATGACTGGGCTGGGCGCCGAGGTGCTGCTCCCCGGCCACGGCCTGCCCATCGTGGGCGCGGAGCGGATCCGCCAGTCGCTCGAGGACGCCGCCACGCTCCTCGAGTCGTTGCACGACCAGACGCTGGCGATGATGAACGCGGGCGCGCGCCTCGACGAGATCGTCAGCTCGATCGAGTACCCGACCGAGCTTCTGGAGAAGCCGTATCTCCGGCCGGTCTACGACGAGCCCGAGTTCGTGGTCCGCAACACCTGGCGCCTCTACGGCGGCTGGTACGACGGCGACCCGGCCCATCTCAAGCCGGCGCCGGCGGCGGCGATCGCGCGCGAGGTCACCGCGCTCGCCGGCGGTGTCGAAGCCTTGATCACCCGGGCTCGCGCCGCGGCCGACGCCGGCGACCTCCGCCTCGCCGGCCAGCTCGCCGAGTGGGCCACGTTCGCGGCCCCCGACGACGCCGACGCCCACCGCGCCCGCGCCGACGTGAACGAGGCCCGGGCCGCCGCCGAGCGCTCCACGATGTCGAAGGGCGTCTTCTCCTGGGCGGCCGCCGAGTCCCGCCGCGAGGCCAGCGACGGCGCTTGAGGGCCGTTTTGGCGTCGCTGCTCCGGATATTTCCCGGTACAGCGACGCCAGAACGGCCCTTCAGCCGAGGTGGGCGATGACCTCGCCGGCGGCCCGGGCGCCGCTGGCGTAGGCGGCGTGGACGACGGCGGCGATGGTGGTCGTCGAGGTGGCGTCGCCGGCCCAGAAGAGGGCGCCGGTGTCGGGTGCGGCGAGCGCGGCGCGTGATCCCGCGCCCCCGGCGCGCACGAAGGTGTACCCGCCTCGGGTGAAGCGGTTCGTGCACCAGTCGATCCGCCGCCACGCCTGCACGCTCGCCGACGGCCGGGCGTCGGGGAACAACCGGTCGAGGTCGGCGAGGCCGGCGGCGGCGGCGTCGGCTTCCGTCAGCGCGGAGAGCGCCCGCGCCCGCCAGCCGCTCACGTAGGCGGTGAGCACCGCGGGCGCATCGGTGCGCCCGTACAGCGGCGTCCAGTACAGGCGCACGGGCCCGTCGCAGCCCAGCATGGTGAGGTCGTCGGGCCAGAACGGCTCGGCGAACCGGTAGAGGATCTTGAGCACCGGCCCCATCTCCAACCCGTTCAGCGCTCGCCACTTCGCCGCCGGCAGGTCGGGAGCGAACCCCACCGTTCCTGCCTTCAGGACCCCGACCGGAAGGGTGCACACGGCCGCGCGCGCCGTGATCGCTTCGCCCGTGGTCGAGACGGCCGTGACCGCGTCCTGCGCCCAGCGGAGCTCGGTCACCTCCCACCCGAGCCGCACGTCGAGGCCCTCGGCCAACGTGCGCGGCAGGGTGTCGTAGCCGGCGGCGACGCGCCAGTCGCGGCCGCGCTCGAGGTCGACGACCCGGTCGTCGCGCAGCCCGTGGAGCCCGAGCTGGTCGGCGTCGCCGAGAGGATGGAGCGTCAGCATCTGGTCGGCGAGGACACGGGCGACCCCGTCGAGGCCCTTGCTCGCCATCAGGTCGGCGGCGGTGATGTCGGGCCCGCTCCACTGCTCCACCTCGGTGAGCAGGTCGCCGAGGCGCGCCAGACTTGGATCGGAACAGAGCTCGGGGCTGCGCAAGCCACCGACGGACACGAGGTACCCGTCGGCGGGATTGCACTCGATCGTGTCGAGCCCCGCGGCGCGCACCTCCGGCCAGGTGTCGGCCTCGGCGGTGTGCACGAACTCGGCGCCCTGCTCGACCGGCAGCTCGCAGAAGTCCCGAGCGGTGAGCACGCGTCCGCCCACTCGGTCCTGGGCCTCCACGACGACGGCGTCGAGGCCGGCGCGAGCGCAGTCGCGAGCAGCGGTGACGCCCGCCATGCCGCCGCCGATGACGAGCACGTCGGCGGCAACAGGCGTCATGGCGCCGTGATGCTACCGTCGCCCGCCGTGCAGATCGCAGGCTCGACCATCCTCGTCACCGGCGCGTCGTCGGGTATCGGCGCCGAGCTCGCGCCCCAGCTGGCGGAAGCAGGCGCCACCGTCGGCATCGTCGCTCGCCGCACCGAGCGTCTCGAGCAGGTGCTCGACCGCTGCCGGGCGCATGCCCCCGCCTCCCGCATGTGGGCCGCCGACCTGTCCGACCTCGACCGGGCCGCGCAGGTCGCGCTGCAAGCATGGGATGCGTTCGGGCATCTCGACTGCCTCGTCAACAACGCCGCCATCCCGAAGCGCACGCCGCTGACGCAGCTCACCGCTGCCGACGTCACGCACGTGATGGACGTGGACTTCCATTCCCCGGTGCGGATGGGAATGGCGGTCCTCCCCCGCATGCTCGAACGGGGCTCGGGTGAGATCGTGAACGTCTCCAGTCTCGGCGGCCGGCTCGGGATCGTGCACGAGGCCGCCTACTGTGCCGCCAAGTTCGCGTTGTGCGGATGGACGGAGGTGATGGCGATCGATCTGCACGACACGGGCGTGACCGCCAAGCTCGTGCTCCCGGGACCGATCGCGACCGAGATCTGGGACCAGCCCGGCAACGAGGACCCGCTCTACGACGGCCCGCTCGTACCCGCCGCCGACTGCGCCGCCGACATCGTGCGCGCGATCGAGGACGACGGGTTCGAGTTCTACGCGCCCGCCGCCGTGCCCGGCGGGTTCGACCAGAGGGAGCTGGTGATCGGCAAGACGCAGAACCCCGATTCGTTCCTCGCCGCCGTCGCCGAGATGGCGCGATCAGAGCGAGACTGAACGCGAGTCACGCTCGGCGGCGCTCGTGCCCGGGCCGGCGTGCGCCGGTTCCGTGGGCTCGTGCGCCGGTTCCGTGGCGGCGGTGGCGGGCTCGGTGGCCGGCACCGCCGGGGTCTCCCCCGTCGAGTGGCGCGACGGCACGAGCACGCCACGACGCTCGGCCTTCTCCCGCTGGCGCGCCAACCGGCGCTCCGCCTTCTCGAGCCGGCGTTGCTGGCGGACGAGCTCGGCTTCGGGACCGACCCCGGGATCGAGCGCCCGGTCGACGAGCCGTTGGTGCCACCGCTCCCCGTGGGCTCCGCCCAGCACGCCGCCCACGATCACGGCGAGCACCGCCGCCGCGCCCGCGACCGCACCGATGCCCGTCCACTCGCCCGCTGCGGTGGGCGCGCCCAGCTCCTCGATCCGATCCACGATGGCAGCGGTGGCGTCTCGGAGGTGGGCGATCCCGAACGCGATCCCGAGTACCGCGATGGTGACGCCACCTGCGAGCGCGCCGTGGACCGCGCCCATGCGCCGTGCCATGCGCCCGGCGACGTAGCCACCGAAGAACGACGCGCCGAGCAGCACCACCACCGCCACCGTCGCCGCGATCACACCGAGGTTGCGCCAGTCACCGTCGTTCATCGCCGCGGTGTCGATGCCGGCGGCGTCGACGAGGGCGGCGGCGATCCCGGCGGCCAGCAGCGCGATCCCCAGCACGGCCGCAACCCCCGCGAGCACACCGACCCCCGACACGGCACCCAATCCCGCCTCGCGAGCCAACTCGAGGCGATCCTCACGCTGTTCCACCACGGCCCGTCGCTCGTTGCGGTCTTCGATCACGCGCGTCATCTCGTGCTCCCTCGGGGGTCGCGGCCTCCGTCGGAGCCTTCCCGCCCCCTCGCGGCGGGAAACGAGCCCGTCGCTACGACACGGCGGCGCCCGTGCTCGGAGCCGGCGCCGCAGCCGTGACCGGCGCGACCTCCACCGGGATGCCGTTCAGCACGGCGTTGCCCGACGGCACGTCCACCGCCAGCTCGTCGGCGAGGACGTTGCTGTTCGCCCCGGCGTGGGCTGCGGCCACCTCGAGCTGCGCCTCGGGATCGTCGTGCCCCCA
>DASUUL010000173.1:0-21778 GCA_036374115.1 Acidimicrobiia bacterium
GCGCACGTACCAGCCCCCGACGGCGGGTCCGAGGGCGGTCAGGACCCTGGTGAGCCGGCCGAGGGGCGGGACGCGGCCGGGCCGGAGCAGGCGCGGGACCTCGGCACGGGTGCGGACGCGCTCGGCGTCGAGCCCGGCCCGCCACGGCATGCGGACGGGGTCGACGACCCACGGGCCGTGCTCGCTGAACGCCCCGAGGGCGAGATCGGGCGCCGGGGTGGGCGGCTCGGCCTCGCCGCCCCCGGGTTCGTCGCCGGGCTCTGGGTCCGGCTCCTTCACGGGCACGCCGTCACGGTAGACGGGCGTAGGTTGGCTGCATGCGCGTGGGGGTGTCGCTGCGAACGGCCTTCGTCACCGACGACGCGCGCCAGGGCGCGAGCTGGGTGATCGCCCGGGCTCGAGCCGCCCGCCACGCCGGTCTCGACTCGTTGTTCGTCGGCGACCATCACGTCACGCCCGCGCCCTACTTCCAGAACACGCCGCTGCTCGGCCGGCTGCTGGCGGAGTGGGGCGACCGGCCGTTCGGGGCCCTGTTCCTGCTGCCGCTGTGGAACCCCGTCCTCGTGGCCGAGCAGGTGGGCACGTTGGCGGCGCTGGCCCCGGGAAGGTTCATCCTGCCGTGCGCGCTCGGCGGCGGGAAGGGCCAGTTCGCGGGGATGGGCGCGCCGCACCACGATCGGCCGGCTCGCTTCGAGGCCGGGCTCGACATCGTGCGCCGGCTCCTCGCGGGCGAGACCGTCACCGCCGAGGCGCCGTACCCGGTGCGGGACGCCCGAGTGTCACCGCTCCCGCCCGAACCGGTGGAGGTGTGGATCGGGGGCACCGCGCCGAAGGCGGTCGACCGGGCGGCGCGCCTGGGCGACGGCTTCGTGGCCAACGCCGATCTCACGCCGGCACGGGCACGGAAGGTGCTCGACCGCTACCGCGACGGTTGCGAGCGGCACGGCCGCGCTCCCACGGCGGTGGCGATCCGCCGAGACGTGCACGTCGGCGCCGACGACGCCGACGCCGACCGGGTCGCGGGTCCGGTCCTTCAACGCGGCTACCGCGGCTTCGACCCGGAGGCGTGCACGATCGGCGGTCCCGAGCGCGTGGCCGAGCGGCTGGCCGAGTACGCGGCGATGGGGTACACCGACGTGATCCTGCGCCACCTCGCCGACGATCAGACCGAGGTGCTCGAGTCGTACCAGCGCCTCGCCCGCGTCCGCGCCCTTCTCGCCGACGCCTGACGCCCCGACCCCGACCCCGACGAACCGGCGCGTGAAGCGCGCCGCAGGCGAAACGGATCAGGTCGGGGGGCGGAGGGCGGCGTCGAGGACCTCGGCGACGGCCGCGCCCATCTCGGAGCCGGGGTCGACACCCGCCTGCACGACGCCCATGAGCAGGCAGAGAACGATCGCCTCCATGCCCATGGCGACGGCGCCCGGGTCGACGTCGGCGCGGACCTCGCCCGCGGCCTGCCCGGCGGCGAGCTGGTCGGCGAAGCCGGCGGTGAGCGCGGCCAGCGACGGCAGGTCGAGGAGCCGGCCGACGACCTCGGGCTCCTGCCCGGCGAGCACCCGGCGCGCGAGCGGGTGCTCGCCGAGGCGGGCGACGAGCTCGGCGACGCGCAGGGCGAACTCCCCGCGCACGTTCTGACCGGCGGCGACCGCGCTCGCCTTCTCGATGAGGGCCCCGGCGTCGGCGTCGACGGCCGCCTTGAACAGCGCCTCCTTCCCCGCGAAGTAGGCGTAGACGGCCGCGGGTGTGAGGCCGGCGTCGCGGGCGACGTCGGACACCGACGTGCGGCGGTAGCCGTCGGCGGCGAAGCGCCGCACCGCGATCTCGAGCAGGCGGGCTCGGGTCCGCTCACCTTTCCCGGGGACGGTCGCGCCGGCCGCGGTCGGCGGGGCGGCGGCGGCGGTCATGAGGCGAATCGTACCAGGTCAGGGTGCGTTTTCCCATGAATTGACAGATTCTCTTGATTTGTCGATTCTGCCACGCGATCCTGTCGCCATGACCACGACGCTCCCGCCCGCCACCCGTGACGACCGGATCGCCCGCCTCTCCACCGCCTCCGTCCGCCGGGTGCTCGAACCCGAAGAGCTCTTCGACTGGAGCACGCTGGGCTCGGGCCAGGTGATCGCCGACGAGCTGCTCACCACCGCCGGCCTCGATCTCGACCTCGACGCCGAACGCCGCGCCCGCCTCTCCCGCGAGGAGGTCGCGGCGATGCTGCAGATGGGGATCCGCTTCGAGGCCGTCCTCAACTCCGGCTTCGCCCTGCAGATCGCCGAGACCCGTGACGTCGCCGACCCGCGGGTCACCTACATGCTCCACGAGATCGCCGAGGAGACTCGCCACCAGCGCGCCTTCATCCGCCTCGTCGAGGCCCTCGAGCCGCAGGCCACCAACCCGCTCGCCCGCCGGCCCATCGAGCGCGTGGTCAACGCCGTCGTCCGGCGCTTCCTCCGCATGCCGGCGCTGCTCATGGTGCTCGTCCTCGCGGGCGAGGAGATCCCCGATCTGCTCCAGAGGCTCGCGTCGGAGCACCCCGACACCGACCCGCTCCTCGCGGCCGTGAACCGCTACCACCGCCAGGAGGAGGCCCGACACCTCTCCTTCGCACGCGCCACGCTGCCCGAGCTCTACGCCGAGGCCGGCTGGGCCGAGCGGATGCGCATCCGCCACGTCGCGCCGCGGGTGATCGGATCGCTGTTCGCCCTCTTCGTGCACCCCGGCGTGTACCGGGTCGTCGGCCTCCCGGGGTTCGCGACGTGGCGGGCGGTCAACCGCGCCCCGGATCGCCTGGCCGTACGCCACCGCGCCACCCGCAACATCCTGCACGCGCTCCTCGACGCCGGTGTGCTCCGAGCCGGGCGCGTGCCGCGGGGCTGGCGCCGGCTCTGCGGCGTCGACCGCGACGGCAACGACGTTCCCGGCGACGTGGCGCTACCGGGAGAAGCCCCGTGACGAGCGTCAGCTCGCGGTGCGGTCGAGCTTGTAGCGAGCGAGGCGCTCGACGCGCGCGAGGTGCTCGGGCGAGCGGCGGAACCGCCAGGCGACGTCACGTGGGCTCGCCCCCGCATCGCGCCACCGCAGCACCCGCCGCTCCAGCGGGTTGAGGCCGGAGCCACGCCGGCGGTCGCGATGGCGATCCAGTCCGGCCAGCAACGCCACCCGCTTCACGTAGCCGGGCGTTCGCCGGAACCGCCGGGCGATCTCGGCATCGTCGACGCCTTCGGCCCGCAGGGCCAGGACCCGCCGCTCCAGCGGCCGGAGATCACGCGGTGCCACCACGGGCTCCATGATGGCACCGCCGTCGCTCACTCGCCGTCACGCAGGTCGTCGAGCACGGCCATGGCGGCGTTGCGGCCGTTCACCCCGATCACCGAGCCTCCGGGATGCGTAGCCGCGCCGCAGAGGTAGAGGCCGGCCACGGGCGTGCGCGGGGCGAACCGCCGCTCCCACATCTGGTCGGGAAGGCACTCGCCCTGGAAGATATGCCCGCCGGTGAGGCCGATTCGCTCCTCGACGTCGGGCGGGCCGAGCACCTGACGTTCCTCGACGCAGTCGACGACGTCGGGAGCGAAGCGCGCGATCGCGGCCAGGGCCCGGTCGCCGATCTCCTCACGCCGCTGCTCCCAGTCACCTTGGGCGAGCGCGTACGGCACGTACTGGGCGAACACGCTCATCGTGTGCCTCCCCGGCGGCGCCACCGACGGGTCGTACGGCGTCTGGAAGTACAGCTCGCACCACTCCACAGCGGGCTCGCCCCGCCCCGCGGCCTCGAACGCGGCCTGCGTGTGGTCGATGCTCCGGCCGATCTCCACCTGCGCCCGGTACACGTGGTCGGGACGATCCGGGGCGGCTGCGAACGTGGGGAGGCGGGTGAGGGCGCAGTTGACCTTCACCACCCGGCTCTCGCAGCGCCATCCGTCGACGCGGGCCCGGAAGTCGGCGTCGACCTCGCCGGCACACAGCGAAACCGTCCGCTTGGGATCGGCGTTCGAGATCACGGCGCGCGCGGTGATCCGGTCGCCGCCCTCGAGCTCGACGCCCTCGCCGGGGAGGATCGAGGTGACGGGTGCACCGGCGACGACGGTCGCGCCCGCCTCCCGGGCGGCGTCGGCGATGCAGAAGGAGATCCGCCCCATCCCGCCCTCCACGTAGCTCCAGCCGCCGATGAGCCCGAGCGAGTGCAGGGCGTGGATCCATGCCGTGCCGGCGTCACGGGGGCCGGCGGCGGTGCCGATGATTCCCTGGCCGTGCAAGGCCGTGCGGAGACGCTCGTCGCCCACGTGGCGCTCGATCACCTCGGCGATCGGGGCATCCCCGAGCACGACGTCGCGGGCCTCGTCGTCGTCGCCGAGGAGCTGCTCGAGCTCGCGCCGTGACGGCGCGTCGCCCACCCACGTGTCTCGGTCGCCGAGCCGGAGCGCGGCGCGGATCCGGCTGAACACGCCGTCGTAGGCGAGGAAACCGTCCACGTCGTCCGGCGCCACCGCCTCGACCTCGGCACGCGTGCGCGCCGGATCGCGCCACTGCGTGAACGCGATGCCATCCTCGAACGGCGTCCACTGGGTTGGGTCGACCACGAACGTGCGATAGCCGTGACGACGCAGCTCCAGCTCCTCGATGACCAGGGGATGGAGCAGGCCGACGAGGTACGCGCACGGGCTCACCACGAAGCGCCGGTCACCGAACGGCTCCTCCAGCGTGCAGGCGCCCCCGAGCCGGTCACGGCGTTCGAGCACGAGCACGGAACGGCCGGCTCGCGCGAGGTACGCGGCAGCCGTGAGTCCGTTGTGGCCGGCACCGACGACCACGGCGTCCCAGTGCCGACCCGTGGCGATCACCGTCGCTCAGCCGGCTGCGTACTGCACGGCGGTGAGTCCCGGAACCTCGGCGTCGGCGAGAAGGCGGTCGAGAGCGGCCGGTTGGTCCTTGAGCTCGAGATCCCAGAAGTCGGTGGTCACGGCCTGCACCATCTCGTCGGCGGGGTCGTCGACGTCTTCGAAGGGCTGGGCGTGCCCGCCTCCGAGGATCGTGACGAAGAACTTGGGCGCGGCCGCGGCTGCGAACGTCTCGGCACTCGACCCGTGGGGGATGACGGGGTCGGCGTCGCCGTGGAAGAGCAGGAGGGGCACGTCGGTGAGCTCGTACTCACCGGGGAAGGGATACTGGATGCTGGCCATCGGGATCGCGGCATCGAGCCGGTCGTCTCGACAGCAGCCGTTGTAGGCGACCGCGAGGGTGGTGATCCCACCGAGCGAGAGCCCGGCGACCCCGATGTGCTCTTCGTCGATGCGGCCCGCTACGGCGCTGCCGGGCTCGTCGTCGAGACGCAGCATCTCGTCGATCACGAAGCTCACGTCGGCGGGTTGCTCGTGCACGTCGGCGAGGACACCCTCGGCGATGTCGTCGTTCGTCAGCGGAAAGCGCGGTACCGCGACGACGTAGCCGGCCTGGGCCCACACCGTCGTGAGCCGTACGAACTTGCGCGGATGGCCGTCGAAGCCGTGGGCGAAGACGATCAGCGGGTACGGACCCCCTTCCGTCGGGTAGCGGATCGTGGTGGTCAGCGTGCGGTCGGGCGCCGCCACCGGCGCCTGGGTCGGGCGGCTGGCGTCGACGAGCTCCTCGGTGTGCTCCGTGACCTCGAGGCCGCGAACCGACCCGGTGGTCGTGGTCACCACCGTGGTCGGAGCGGCTTGCCCGGCCGGCGTGGCGCTCGACGTCGAGCCGCCGCTGCCACGCGAGCAGGCGCTCGCGAGCGCCACCGCGACGAGCCCGACGAGCAGCGAGCTCCGGAGGCGACGCATCGAGTCAGTCTGCCGCAGCGGCTGCCATCATGCGTCGCAATGGCGCCGCATCCCATCCTCGTGCTGTGGGCAACTCCACGAACGGTGTCGACGGCGTTCGAGCGCATGATGATCGAACGCGGTGACCACACCGTCTTCGACGAGCCCTACTCGCGCCACTACTACTTCGGCCGGGAGAAGCGGTCCCGCCGTTTCGCCGACATGCTGCCGTTCAGCGGGCCCGACGACATCCTCGACCGGCTCGAGGCGGCCGCGGAGAGGGCCCCGGTGTTCGTGAAGGACATGGCGTACCACGTGGACGCGCTCGCACGGCCGGAGCTGATGGTCCGGTTCGTCAACACGTTCCTCGTCCGCGATCCGGCCGCCGCCATCCCGTCGCTGGCGGCGCGCTGGCCCGACTTCACCGACGAGGAGGCGGGCTACGACGCATTGGCCCACCTCGTCGCCGTCGTCGACGACCTGGGACACGATGTGGTGATCGTCGACGCCGACGACCTCTGCCGGGACCCGCCCGGCATCGTGCGCGCGTACTGCGAACGGGTCGGAATCCCCTTCGTCGCCGAGGCACTGCACTGGGAGGCGGGGATGCGGCCCGAGTGGGAGCTCTGGCGCGACTGGTACGAAGCCGCCGCCGCCAGCACCGGCTTCGGGCCGCCGACCGGCCCGCCGGCGCCACCCCTCCGGGGCGATGCACGCGTCGCCCGTGCCTACGAGCGCTGCCTGCCCGTCTACGAGGCGCTGCGCGCCCGCCGGCTGCGCGCGACGCCGGCCACCGGGTAGGCCCGTGCGACCCCGACGACGAGCGCGTCGCCCGCGCGCGAAAGCCGCGACGGAGGCCATTCCCGTCCCTCGCTCCCGGGGCGGAAGGCCGCCCGCAAGGCGCCGGTCGGCCCGAGAAGTCGGGACCTCCGACCCTCACCGTCCCGGCGCCACTCCGGCAGGGTGAACACCATGACGACGACCGAGTTCTTCACGTACCTGTTGGAGCACGACGCGAGCCGGGACCTGGCGGTGGACCTCGCCGACGCCTACGTCGGGCGGCTCCGGATCCAGCGTGCCCGCGCCGCCGCGGTCGCCCGCGCGGCCGTCCCCTTGGCTACGGCGCCCCTCACCACGGCGCCCCTCACCACGGCGATCGCGTCATGAGCCACGCACCGGTCCTCGACCGCGCCGACGGCGCCCGCATCGACGCCGCCCTCGCCGCCGTCGACGCCGCCCTCGCGACCGCGTGGCGCCAGGAGCTGCTGACGCGATCCGACGCCGCCTCCCTCCTGCTCGACACCCGCTCGGCGGTCGCGGCGGCGCCGCACCCCGCCGCGGTCGAGGCCGTCGACGCCACGCTCGCGTCGCTCGACGGCGAGCTCGTCGACCACATGCGCGTCGTGGACACCCTGCTCGACCTGCGCCTCGTCCTCGCCGGCTGACCGCTCGCTAGCGCCGGGTACCGGGCCACCACGCCGCCCGGCCGAGCAGTCGCAGGGCCGCCGGCAGCAACACCATCCGCGCGATGAAGGCGTCGAGCAGGATCGCGACCGCCAGGCCCAGGCCGAACATCTTCAGCACCACGTTGTCGTTGATGACGAACGCGGCGAAGACGAAGAACATGATCGACGCAGCCGCGACCACCATGCGCGCCGCCGACCCGAGCCCGTCGACCACGGCATCGGACGGCTTCTCACCGGCGGCGTGCTGCTCGGCGATGCGGCTCACGCTGTAGACCTCGTAGTCCATGGAGAGGCCGAAGAGCACCGCGAACACGATCGGCGCGAGGTACGAGATGATCGGCGTCTCGACGTCGACGCCGATCAGCGAGCTCCCCCAACCCCACTGGAACACGGCCACGAGCACCCCGTAGGCGGCGCCGATCACGAGCAGGTTGAACAGCCCGGCCTTCAGCGGGATGGCGACCGATCGGAACACGCTGCCGAGGATCACGAACGAGATCAGGATCACCAGCGCGATGAAGATGCCGAGGCGCTCGGAGATCCGGTCGTCGAGGTCGACGTAGGAGGCGCTCACACCACCGACGAGCACGCTGACGCCGGTGCCGCTCGTCGCCTTCGGGAGGACGTCGTCACGGATGCGCTCGATGAGCTCGGGGGTCTTCGCGCTCTTGTCGCCGGTCGTCGCGATCAGCTGGAACACGGCGGTGGACTGGTCGCTGTTGAACATCTGGGGCACGACCTCGGGCGGGATGACGGCGGCCACGCCCTTGGTGCCCTGCAGCGTCGTGAGCAGCTGGCCGAGCGTCTGCTGGTCGGCCGACTCGTCGCCGCTGAGCTCGGCGACCATCAGGAACGGGTTGTTGTACCCGGGGCCGAAGCCTTCGGTGACGAGGTTGTAGGCCTGGTGCTCGGTCGAGCTCGCGGGCGTGTCGGTGGCGTCGCTCGGCCCGAGCCTGAGGCTCGTCATGGGGATCGCGATCACGACCAGGGCGCCGACGCCGGCGGCGAGCGACACCAAGGGAACCCGGGTGACGAACCGCGCCCACTTCCGCCCGCCCGGTTCCGGCCGGCGACGGTTCACGAACCGGATCCGTCCCCACTCCACGTGCCGGCCGACGAGCCCGAGGATCGCGGGGAGCAGGGTGACGGCGGAGACGATCGAGATCACCACGACGACGACGATCGCGTACGCGATCGTCGACACCGCGGGCACCTGGAACACCAGGAGTCCGAGCAGGGCGACGATCACGGTCGACCCGGCGGTGACCACGGCTCGCCCCGACGTCGCGGTCGTCTTGCCGGCGGCGTCGACGGGCGTGAGACCTTCGGCGAGCGCACTGCGGTAGCGCGCGACCACGAACAGGGAATAGTCGATCCCGACGCCGAGGCCGATCATGATTGCACCCGCCGGCGCGACCGACGGGATCGTCAACACGTTGGCCAGCAGGCCGATCACGGCGAGACCCGTGCCGACGCCCACGACGGCGGAGACGATGGGGAGGCCCATCGCCGCCACCGCGCCCAGGGCGATCAGCAACACGATGATGGCGGCGACGAGCCCGACCTCCTCGGAGAGGCCGGTCTCGATGGGCTCGGTGTTGACGATCAGGTCGCCGCCGAACTCGATCCGGAGATCGTCGGTCGCGAACCGGCCGACCTTCTCCTCGAGCTCCTCGGCGGCGTCGAGCCCGAGCTCGGTGGTCGACTGCGTGTAGGCGACGGTCGCGTACCCGATGGAGTCGTCCTTCGTGCTGACCGTGCCGAACGGCGCCGCGAGGAACGGGTTGCTGACCGACGTGACGTGGGGCAGCTTGCCCGCCTCGGTGAGGGCGTCCTCGACCTGGGACTCCTGGTCCGTCAGGCTCCCGCTCGTCGCCTCGAAGACGATGGTGGCGGAGGACCCGGCGGCGTCGGGGAACTGGTCGTCGAGGACGTCGCTCGCCTCCTGGGCCGACGTCCCCGGCAGCTCGAAGTTGTTCGAGGTCTCCCCCCCGGCGACAAAGTTGGCGGCGACCGTCCCGACGACGACCACCACCCACACGGCGATGACGATCCGGTGGTGGCGGGCGCAGAAGCGCCCGAGGCGTTCGAGGACACTCATGCCGGCCCGACCCCCCGCCGAATCGCTCCGTACCGCTCCGCCATTCGGAGACGGCGCACACTAACCGCCGCGCCCCTCACGCGGCTGCCGGCTCCAGCAGATCGGTGACGAGCTGGTCGAGGGAGGCGAGCAGCATGTCGCGATCGAACGCCAGGCAGAGCCCGATCACCCGGTCGACGCCGTGCTCGCGGTAGCCGTCGACCATCCCCGGGACGATCGGCTGGAGGTAGGGCGCGACCGACAGGGTGATGTCGGCCCGGGTCCGGCCGTGCTCGTCGAGCAGCTCGTCGAGGCGCCGGAGAGGACCGGCGAGATCCTCCGGGGGCCGGTTGAACGTGTACCAGCCCTGCCCGAGTTGCGCGACCCGGCGGAGCGCAGCCTCGCTCTCGCCTCCGACGTGGATCGGCGGGTGCGGCTGCTGCACCGGTTTGGGGTACAGGCGGCACGGCCGAAGGTCGTAGAGCTCGCCGTGGTACTCGGACACCTCGTCGCACCAGAGGGCCTTCATCACCTCGAGGTGCTCGCGTGTGCGATCGCCCCGCCGCTCGAACGGCATCTGGAGCGCTTCGAACTCCTCGCGCAGCCACCCCGCGCCGACCCCGAAGTCGACCCGGCCCCCCGAGAGCGCGTCGAGGTCGACCACCTGCTTGGCGGTGTACACCGGATTGCGTTGCGGCACGAGGCAGATCCCGGTGCCGAGGCGCACGCGGCTCGTGACCGCCGCCAGGTACGTCAACGCGGTGAACGGCTCCAGCAGCCCGGTGTCGCCGCCGCCGGGGAAGCGGCCGTCGGGCGAGTACGGGTACCGGGAGTCGTAGTCGTCGAAGAGCACCACGTGCTCGGCCATCCAGATCGATTCGAAGCCCCGCTCCTCGACCGCCTCACCGGCCGTCCGCAGCAGCTCCGGATCGGCGTTGGCCGCACCGACGGGCATGAACACTCCGACCTTCATGCACCAACCTCCCCGTCGTTTGTGCAGTAGTGCTAGTTGGACGGCCGGTTCGTGCACAAACACGGCGGTGCAACCCTCTGCCACACTGCGGCGCGTGGCCCGCCTCCTCGTCGTGCACCATCAGCCCTCGCCGGCGCTCCACGCGCTGTTCGACGCGGTGATGGCGGGAGCGACCGACCGGAGCATCGAGGGCGTCGAGGTCGTCGCCCGGCCGGCGTTGACGGCAAGCGCACTCGACGTCCTCGAGGCGGACGGATACGTGCTCGGCACACCCGCCAACCTCGGCTACATGTCGGGCGCGCTCAAGCATTTCTTCGACGTCGTGTACTACCCCTGCCTCGGCGCCACCGCGCGGCGGCCGTACGGCGTGTACGTGCACGGCAACGACGACACCACCGGCGCGCTCCGGGCGATCGACAAGATCGTGACCGGTCTGGGCTGGCGGAAGGCGGCGGAGCCGGTGAGCGTGATGGGCCAACCGGAGAAGCTCGACCTCGACGCCTGCCGGGAGCTCGGCGCCACCCTCGCCGCCGGTCTCACCCTCGGCTAGGCCGCCCGCACCGGCGACGCCGGTCGCGGCGCTCGGCGGCGACACGCGGTTGTGCTGGTGGGTCAGGCTGGGTCGATGACCACGCCCGGCCATCACACGGTGGTGTCACCGGCCCGGCGCATCGCACGGGGACTGGCTCGGCGCTGCGTGCGCTGCGGCGCGCCCGGGGCGTTCGAGGGCTACTTCCGCCTCCGCGAACGGTGCGCGACGTGCGGCTACCGCCCTGGCGCCGAGGAGGGGTTCTTCCTCGGCGTCTGGGTGGTCAACTTCGCCATCAGCGAGGGACTCCTCTTCCTCACGCTGTTCGCGTACGTCGTGGCGATGGGCGCGACCGATGGAGCCGTCCCGGTGCTCCCGGTGCTGATCGTCGGCCTGGTGTTCGCGGTCGGCGCCCCCGTGGTGTTCTATCCGTTCTCGGCGGGCCTGTGGGCGGGGGCGGTGCTCGTGATGCATCCGGAGCGGGCCCGCCCGTGAGTCGGGCGGGCAGCGACCCGCCACCGGGCCGGCCGGCAGACGGCACGCGTGGTTGAGCGCCCGACCGCGACCCGCCCAAGATGGGCGCGTGGCCCGCTCCGAGTCGCTATCGCTCTCACAGGCACGCCGCATCGCGCTCGCGGCCCAGGGCTTCGGCGACCGCCGACCGGAGGGCCGGGTCGACCGGCGCCATCTCCGCAAGGTGTTCGCCCGTCTCGGCGCGCTCCAGATCGACTCGGTGAACGTGCTCGTGCGCAGCCACTACCTGCCGCTCTTCTCCCGCCTCGGCCCCTACGACCGCTCGCTGCTCGACCGGTACGCCTACGAGGACCACGAGGCATTCGAGTACTGGGCCCACGACGCGTCGCTCGTCGACGCGGAGCTCCAGCCCTTCCTGCGCTGGCGGATGACCGGCGAGCACAAGTGGGGCGAGATGCGGCGCTGGGCGACGGCGAAGGCGGAGCTGATCGAGCGGCTTCACGAGGCCGTGCTGGCCGAAGGACCCGTGAGCGCGGGCGAGCTCGACGGCAGTGACCGCAAGAAGGGCCCGTGGTGGGCGTGGGGCGACACCAAGCGGTCGCTCGAGCATCTGTTCCACGCCGGACGAGTCGGCGCGATACGGCGGCGCAACTTCGAACGCGTGTACTGCGACCCTGCTCTCGTGGTCCACCCCGAGATACGCGCACGGCCGACGCCGCCGGAGCGGGAGGCAATCGTCGCCCTCCTCGACAGGTCGGCGCGCGGCCACGGCGTGGCCACCGTGACCGATCTCGCCGACTACTTCCGCCTCCCGATCAAGACCGTGCGTCCCCTCGTCGCCGAGATGACCGGCGCCGGTCTCCTGCACCAGGTGACCGTCGAGGGTTGGCGCCAGCCGGCCTACGTACATCCGGAGGCTCGGATCCCCCGGCGGGTCGACGCCGCCGCGCTGGTGTCGCCGTTCGACTCCGTCATGTGGGGACGCGAACGGGTGGAGCGCCTCTTCGGCTTCCGCTACCGCATCGAGATCTACGTGCCGAAGCCGAAGCGCGTGTACGGCTACTACGTGCTCCCGTTCCTCCTCGGAGATCGCTACGTCGCGCGGGTCGACCTCAAGGCCGACCGTCCGGGGTCACGGCTCCTGGTGCAGGCCGCGCACGCCGAACCCGGCGTCGACACCGGCGCGGCCGCCGAGCGGCTCGCCGCTGAGCTACGCCTGATGGCGTCGTGGCTCGCACTCGACGAGGTCGTGGTCGGCGAGCAGGGGGACCTCGCGCCCGCGTTGCGGGCGGCGAACGATCAGGGGTCGCCGAGGATGTAGCGCGGCCCCGGCCCCCGCGACGCCGCCTCGTCGCCGGGGTTCATGAGCTTGCACACCTGCAGCGACAGGCAGCCGCAGCCGATGCAGCCGTCGAGGCGGTCACGCAGGCGCTCGAGCACGGCGAGCTGGGCGTCGATCCGGGGACGCCACGAGGTGGAGAGACGCTCCCAGTCGTTCTTGTTGGGAGTGCGCTTCGCCGGGAGCGAGTGGAGCGCCTCCCGGATCTCGTCGAGGCTGAGACCCACCTGTTGCGCGATGCGGATGAACGACACCCGCCGCAACGTCTCGCGGGTGTAGCGGCGCTGCCCGCCGTCGGTGCGGGTGGCGTGGATCAGGCCCTCGGCCTCGTAGAACCGTAACGCCGACGGCGCCACACCGGTCCGCTCGCTCAGCTCGCCGATGGCGAGCAGGTCGGCCTGCACGGGTCGAGACGATAGCCCCCGGGCTGATCCTCGACTTGCAGTGAACTTCAATACCCCGGGGCCCTCGATCCGCCCCTCGCTGCCGGGGCTTCGAGCGGCGCCCGACCGGGTTCCGTGGTCGGATCCGTGGTCACCACGGATGTCCCGACCGGCGGGCCGGCGGAGGATGCTCGCCATGAACCGGATCCGCGACGGCATCGCCCCCGAGGTCGACCGCCCGACGCTGGTCGGGGTGTGGGCCCATCCCGACGACGAGGCCTACCTGAGCGCCGGGCTCATGGCCCGGATCGCCGCCTCCGGGGGGCGCGTCGTGTGCGTGCACGCCACCGACGGCGAACGCGGGACGCCCGACCCCCGGTCGTGGCCCCCGAGCCGGCTGGCGCCCGTCCGCGTCGCCGAGCTCACCGCCAGCCTCGCTGCCCTCGGCGTGACCGAGAGCATCCGCCTGGGCCTGCCCGACGGCGGGCTCGACGCGCTCGACGGCACCGCCCAGGCCGAGGCGTTGCGCCAGCTGCTCGACGACATCGCCCCGGACGTGATCGTCACCTTCGGACCGGACGGCATGACCGGGCACCCCGATCACCGGACCGTCTCGCGCTGGACGACGGATGCGTGGCGACACCGCGGGCGGTCGGGCGAGCTGCTCTACGCGACGACCACGGACGGATTCGTCGACCGCAACCGGGATCTCTACGAGCGCCACACGCTCGTGTTCGAGCCCGGCCTGCCGGAGCGCACACCGCCCCAGCAGGTGGCGCTCGACGTCGCCCTCGACAGCGCCGAGCTCGACCGCAAGCTCGTCGCGCTCCGGGCGCACTCCAGCCAGACCGACGCCGTGATCGCCGAGCTCGGCGCCGACCGGTTCCGGCACTGGTTCGACCACGAGACGTTCCGGCGACCGAGCGCCGCCGAGCAGCGGCGGGATGCCGCCTGACGAGCCCCCACCATCAGGATCGAGAACCCGACCCGTAGAGGAGCCGCATCATGACCGTCACCGAATCCGCAACCCACCCGAACGGCGTCGACATCGAGGCCATCCGGGCGGCCCGCACCGACCTCACCGACGCACCCGAGCTGGCGGCGTTCCAGTTCCGCGCCACCAACCGCTGGGTCGACGGCGTGCACAGTCGCACGACCTTCGACACCTTCTACGGCGTCGGCGCCGAGCAGGCGCACCGCCGGCCGTTCACCTACGACGCCGACCACCCCGAGCTGTTCGCCGCGCCCGACAACGGGCCGACACCCGTCGAGTTCGTGCTGCACGGCCTGGCGGCCTGCATCACCGCCGGGATCGCGAGCATCGCCGCCAACCGCGGCATCACGCTGCGGTCGGTGACCTCGACGCTCGAGGGCGATCTCGACATGCGCGGCCTCATGGGCATCGACGACGACGTCCGCAACGGCTACCAGTCGGTGCGGGTCAGCTTCGAGATCGACGGCGACGCGCCCGCCGACGAGCTCGAGAAGCTCGTTCACCAGTCGATCAAGCGCTCGGCGGTGTTCGACGTCGTCTCCAACGGCGTGCCCGTGACCGTCGACGTTTCGTCCTGACCGCACGTCCACCCTGCGAGGAGCGAGATGACGGGTACGAGGCGCACGGACGCCGTGGTGATCGGCGGTGGTCAGGCGGGCCTGGCGATGAGCCGGTGCCTGACCGACTGCTCGGTCGACCACGTCGTGGTCGAGCGCGGCCGGGTGGCCGAGCGCTGGCGGTCGGAGCGCTGGGAGTCGCTCCGGCTGCTGACGCCGAACTGGCAGAGCCGGTTGCCCGGCTGGCACTACCGGGGCGACGACCCCGACGGCTACTTCACGATGCCCGAGCTGATCGACCACCTCGCGGCCTACGCCCGCTCGTTCGCCGCGCCCGTGCACGAGGGAACGACGGTACTCTCGGTGCGCGCGCACCGCGACGGCTACCGGGTCCTGACCGACCGCGGCATCTGGACGACGCCCAACGTGGTCGTCGCCACGGGCGCGTGCGACCAGCCCCGTGTCCCGGCCGTCGCCGCGCACGTCCCCGCGCGGGTCACCCAGATCACACCCAACCGGTATCGCCGCCCCGGCGCGCTGCCGCCGGGCGGGGTACTGGTGGTGGGCGCGTCGGCAACCGGCATCCAGCTCGCCTCCGAGCTGCGGCAGGCCGGGCGCGACGTCGTGCTCGCCACCGGCCGGCACACGCGCGTCCCGCGCCGGTACCGCGGCCTCGACATCCAGTGGTGGCTCGACCGCATGGGCGTCTACGACGAAGGGATCGACACGGTGCGCGACCCGGAGCGTGCTCGGCGGGAGCCGTCGCTCCAGCTCACCGGCGACCCGCACGGCCGAACGCTCGACCTGGCGCGTCTCGCCGGCATGGGCGTGCGGCTCGCGGGGCGACTCGAGCGGATCGTCGGCCACCGCGTGGAGTTCGCCGACGACCTGCCGGCAACGTGCGCGGCGGCCGACGCCCGGCTCACCCGGCTGCTCGACCGGGTCGACGAGCACGCCGCCGGCACCGGCCTCGACGCCGAGGTGGAGCCCCCGTGCCGGCCGGCGCCGTTCGCGCCGCGCGGACTCACCTCCCTCGACCTCGGGCGCACCGGCGTCACCAACGTCGTGTGGGCCACGGGCTACCGCCGGAGCTACCCGTGGCTGCACGTGCCCGTGCTCGACGCCGCCGGCGAGATCCGCCACCGCGGTGGGATCACCCCTGCACCCGGGCTCGCCGTCCTCGGGCTGCCGTTCATGCGGCACCGCAACTCCACGTTCCTCGACGGCGTGGGGCGCGACGCCGCCGCGCTCGCCGACCACGTGACCTCGTCGCGCGAGCGCGCCTGCGCCTGACGGAGGGCACCGGATGACTCCCATCTCCTCCCCCTTCCGCCGGCGCTACGACGTCGTCGTCGTCGGCGCGCGGGTCGCAGGCGCGTCGACGGCGATGCTGCTGGCGCGCCACGGGCTCAGGGTGCTCACCGTCGACCGCGCCGAACCGGGAGCCGACACGCTCTCGACCCACGCGCTGATGCGTGCCGGCGTGGTCCAGCTCGCCCGGTGGGGAGTGCTGCCGGCCGTCAGGGAGGCTCCGACGCCCCTCGTCGATCGCACCACGTTCCACTACGGCGACGACGGGGCCACGATCGCGATCCGCGCCGACGAGCACGCCGACGGTCTCTACGCGCCCCGACGCCGCGTGCTCGATCCGCTGCTGGTCGCCGCCGCCCGCGCCGCCGGGGTCGACGTGCGCCACGGCGTCGAGCTCCTCGACCTGCGGCGCGACCGCCGAGGGCGCGTGGACGGCGTCGCGGTTCGAGCCGGTGACACGACCGTCGAAGTGGCCGCCGACCTCGTGATCGGCGCCGACGGCGCTCGCTCCCGCACCGCGCGTCTCGTCGGCGCCGATTCGTACCGCACGGGCTCGCACGCCTCGAGCTCGGTGTTCGCCTACCTGCAGGGCATCCCCCACGACGGCTACCACTGGCACTTCGCTCCCGGCGTGGCGTCGGGCGCGATCCCCACCAACGACGAGCTGACGTGTGTGTTCGCGTCCGTGCCCGCGCACCGCTTCGGTCGGGAGATCCGGCCCGACGTCCGCGGCGGCTTCTGGCGGGTCCTGCGGGCCGCCAGCCCCGAGCTCGCCGACGCGGCCGCACGAGCACGCGTCGACGGCCGCTTCCGCACGTTCCCCGGACAGCACGGGTTCTTCCGGCAGTCGTGGGGGGCGGGCTGGGCCCTCGTCGGCGATGCCGGCCACTTCGACGACCCGAGCACCGCCCACGGCATCTCGGGTGCGCTGCGCGACGCCGAGCTGCTGGCGACCGCCGTGCTCGACGGGAACCTCGCCGCCTACCAGGACGCCCGCGACGACCTCGCGCTCGACATCTTCACCGCCACCGACCACATCTCGTCGTTCCCCGCAGACCTCGACGTGCTCCGCGGGCACCACCTTGCGTTGAGCCGGGCGATGCAGCGCGAGGCGGCGGTCGTCGCCGGCTGGTCCCGGGCCGACTCGGACGCGGCATGACGGCTGTCAGGGGCCGGGCCTCGCAGGCGAGCGATCCGGCGCCGGACCCGATCCGGCGCGCCGTGCGGCACAACGCGGGCGTGTGCATCGGGCTCGCACCCATCGGCTTCGTCCTCGGCGTCACCATCGGCGAGTCGTCGATCGACGGCCCGATCGGCTGGGCCGGGGGCCCGCTGCTCGCCTCGGGGGCGGCCCACTTCGCCCTCCTCGCCGCGCTCGGGCAGGGCTCCACCGCCGTCGCGGCGGTCGCCACCGCGGTCGCGCTGTCGACCCGCAACGCCCTCTACAGCGCCGCGCTCGCGTCGCGGTTCCGCCACCAACCACGCTGGTTCCGGTGGCTGGGGCCGTACTTCCTCGTCGACCAGCTCTTCGCCATGGTCGACGAGGAGCACCGGGCCCACCCCGATCCCGCGCACTTCCGCCGTTACTACCTGACGATCGGCGTGATGCTCGCCGGCATGTGGGCCGTGGTCGTCGCCCTCGGTGTGGCGGTCGGTCCCGTGCTCCCGGCGGCGCTCCGGGTCGAGCTCATGGTCGTCGTGCTCGTCGTGGCGATGTTGTGGCCGTCGCTGGTGCGGGGCTCGGATCGCGTCGGCGCGGGGGTGGCCGCAGCCGTCGCCGTCTTCGCCAGCCTCCTCCCCCTGGGCAGCGGTCTGGTCGTCGCCGCCCTCGCCGGCATGGCCGCTGCCGCCGTCTGGGAGCGGCGGGCGTGAGCGGCCTCGCCCTCCTCGCGGTCACGGGCGTGCTGCTCTACGGCCTGCGGGCCTCCTTCATCGTCCCGGCGGGTCGCCTGACGATCCCGGCCGGCCTGGAGCGGCTGCTCGAGCACGCCCGTCCCGCGGTGCTCGCCGCCCTGCTCGTCTCCGTCATCGTCGGCGGGCCGGGAACCGGCTTCGACCCCGCGGCGGTCGTCGTGGCCGCGGTCGCGATGGTGGCGGCGAGCCGGCTGTCGTTTCTCGCCACGACGGTGGTGGGACTCGCGACCATCGGCCTGCTGGCCCTGGCGTGACGGCTACTCCAGAGCTGCGAGGGCATCCTCGCTGCGCCGGCGGAGCAGCGGCGCGCCCATCTGCTCGTGACGGGCGCGCGCCGCTTCCAGCCACCGTCGCGCGTCCTCGTCCCGGTCGCACACGGCCGCGAGGCGCCCGAGGTAGCCGGAAACCGCCCCCTTGCAGTAGATCGACCGATCCACCACCGCGACGCGATCGGCGAACGGCTCGAGCTCGGCGATCAGGACCCGCGCCCGCCGGGCGTCGCCGAGATAGACGCAGACGTCGGCCAGCCATGTGATCGCGTTGAGCCACACGAGGTCTCGGGGGAGCGACGCGAAGCCGTCGGCCGCGAGCTCGTCGAACGTGCGTGTGGCCGCGGGACGGTCGTCGCCCATCACGTAGACCGCGCTGAGCGCGGCGCGCCACGCGGGGACGTGGGCGCGTTCTCGCACGAGGCGCTCGGAGGCGTCGATCAGCGCGCCCGTCGCCGTGTCCCGGCGCTCGGAGACCAGCGCCCCTTGCTGGATCCAGTAGATGTCGTCGGCCGACTCGATGCCGGCCGCCTTACCCAGCTCGCGCGCTTCTTCGCTCGCCAGCTCGAACTCCTCGAAGCGGCCCTCGAGCAGGTCCCACGTGGCGCGCCACAGGACCACGTCGCGTTGGTGCACGGGCTGGTTGAGCGTCTCGGCGAGCGTGGCGTGGGACGCCGCGGCGGCGCGCGCGCCGGCGGCATCGCCGCATTCGAGGAGGTCGGTGACGAGGAGCCCGTACCCGCGAAGCTGCAGCTCGCGGTGGTCGAGCTCGTGGCCGAGATCGAGGATCTTCCCGGCGGTCTCGATCCGGCCCTCGACACCCGACGGTCCCCACTCGGCGTCGTGGCGGGCCAGCAGCACCCACGCGAGCGCCTCGCTGTCGCCCGAGTCGCGGGCGTCGGCCTCGGCCAGGCGGCTGAGCTCGGCCCGGACCTCGGGCGGGGCCGTGTAGTAGCGAGCGAGGGCGAGCCGGGCGCGCACCCGCGCCCGGAGCGGGGCGTCGGCGTCGGCGAGCGCATCCAACGCCGCGAGGAGCAGCTCCACGAGCTCGGGATCGGCGCCCCAGACCGGCCCGGTCTCGCCCACCCCGAGGGCGGCGCGGGCCAGGAGCACGCCGTCGCCGGTCTCGCTCGCGTACTTCGCGACCGCAAAGAGATCGCGGCGGGCCGCGCCGGCATCTCCCGCGCGCGTCAGCGCGTCGGCGCGGGCGAGGCGCTGCTCCGCGGACGCCGGGCGGTCGCCCAGGAGCTCGAGGGCGTCCATCGCCGCACTGCGCAGCTCGGCCGCCTCCGCGTACCCGACGCCCTGCATCGCCCGCTCGGCCGCGTCGCTCGCCGCTGCGGCCGCCGCCCGCGGGTCACCCTCCGGGAGGGCGGCGTGGCGGTGGTACGCGATCCGTGACCGCGCCGCCTCCGAGCCCGATCGCTCGAGCTCCTCGGCCAGGCGCAGGTGGAGGTGGAGGCGGCGGCTGCTCGCCACCCGCTGGACGAGCGCGTCGCGCACGAGCGCGTGACTGAAACGGTACTGATCGCGCTGGTCGGCGACCTCCGTGATCAGGCCCGCGAGACGGGCGGCCTCGACCGCGCCGAGGAGGTCGAGCGGGTCCTCGCCCGCCGCCCGCGCCACGATGCCGAACCGGAACGACTCACCGGCGAGGGCGCCGGCCGTGAGCACCTGCACCAGGCGCGCGTCCTGGCGGGCGACGCGCCGGGCCACGATCTCCCGGAGTTGCGGTGGCACGGACTCGATCGACGTCACGCCGGTCTCGGCGAGGTGGCGGAGGAGCTCCCGGACGAGGAACGGATTGCCACCGGTCCGCTGCCAGGCCTCGGCGGCGAGGTCGGCGGTGGCCGGGAAGTCGTGGCTCACCATCGACTCGACACCTTCGACCGACAGGCCACCGAGGTCGATCTGGCTCACCACCTCGGCCGACTCGAGCTCCGAGACCACCTCCGCCAGGGGCGTCTCCGGGCTCAGCCCCTCGGGACGGACCGACGCCGCCACGAGCAGGGGCGAGCGGCGGGCGGCGCGAACGAGGTTCCGGAGCAGCGAGAGGGTCGATCGGTCGGCCCACTGCAGGTCGTCGATCACGAACAGCAGCGGCTGTGGCAGCGCGGCGAGGACGCGTTCGAACGCCTCGAAGAGCTGCTGGCGCGCCGTGCTCGGGTCCAGCGGCACCAGCGTGTCGGCGTCGCCGGTGGGACCGGCTCCGAACGCCGGTACGAGCGCGCCGAGCACGGGTGCAACCCGGTCGAGGGCGTCGCCGGGCACGAAGGGCTCGAGCTCCTCGAGGATCTCGACGAACGGTTGGTAGGGCACCAACGCCTCGGCGTCACAGCGGCCGAACCCGATCGCGCCCGCGCGGTCGTCGAGTGCCAGCCCGGCTTCGGCGAGGAGCCGGCTCTTGCCGATGCCCGCCTCGCCGACGAGCAGCAGGAGATGGCGGCGCCCCTCGCCGACGGTGCGTACGAACACACTCTCGATCTGTCGGAGCTCGTCGTCGCGGCCCGCGAACGTCCCCCGGCTGGCAGCCTCGGCGAGGGCGTCGGGAACAGGCGTCCCCGCGGTGCCGCTCGGTTCGCGCTCGCCGGCGAGCCGCGCGAGCTCGCGCCGGTCGGAGGCGCCGAGCTTGCGCAGGAGCGACGAGACGTGGCTCTCGACGGTTCGCACCGAGATGAAGAGCCGCTCCGCGATCTCGGCGTTCGTCAGGTGGGCGGCGAGCGCGTCGAGGACGTCCGCCTCACGGGGCGAGATCTCCTCGGGCGGAGCACGGTCGACGCTCACCCCCGCATTCTCGCGGTAGCTCCGCCGGGCCCGCGAGGGGGCGGCCGCCGATCTCAGGCCACGGCGCTCGTGAGCTCGAACGTCGTGCCCACGCTGTTCTGGATGAAGGCGTCGGGGAGCCGGCGGGCGATCGCATGGGTCGCCTTCCAACCGGTGCAATGCGTCGGAACCACCACGTCTGGCGCGAGGCGCTCGAAAGCGGCCACGGTGTCGCCGATGATGGGCTCGAACAGCGGGCCGTTGAGGTGGAACCCGCCCATGACCGCGTGGAGGCGGTCGACACCGGTGAGCCGTTGCGCGTACCGGCAGATGTTGATCACCCCGGCGTGGCCGCATCCGGTGAGCACCACGAGGCCCTTGCCCGCCACGTTGGCGATCAGCGCCTGGTCGTCGAGGATGAGGGGATCCGGCTCCCACGTGCCGTTGCGACGCGCCTGGTGGATCGGGAACCCCTGCTCGAAGCTGCTCGTGCGGTCGACCTCACCGGTGATGAGCACCGAGCGCTCGAAGAGGAACGACGGCCGGCGGTTCTCGACGATGTCGAACCCGGCTCCCTCGAGCGCGCGTCGGCTCGTGGTCGGGAGCTCCACCGGCTCGACACCGGGGATCGCGATCCGCCGCCGGGTCCAGAACTCGGGATGGATCACGACCGGGAGGTTCGTGCGCCCCAGCCGCTCGATGAGGCCCGACAGCCCGGTCGTGTGGTCGAAGTGGCCGTGGCTGCACACGATGACCTCGAGATCGCCGGGGTCGCGCCCGAGGCGCCGCAGGTTCTCGACACAGCCGGTCGGGGTGAGGCCGGCGTCGAAGAGGAGCCGGTGGACGGTGTCACCCTTGCGCACCTCCACGAGCGCGGAGAAGCCGTGCTCGGCGAGCGGAGCGTCGGGCAGCTTCCCCTCTTCCAGGGCGCGGGCCTCGAGCA
>DASUUL010000174.1:0-2140 GCA_036374115.1 Acidimicrobiia bacterium
GCTCGACGCCGCCAACCACATCACCGGACAGGGCGTCTGGAACGACCGGCTCTGGAGCGACCCGTCGTTCGCGTTCGACTCCTGGGGGGGAGGCGGGGGGTACAGCACCTTCTTCGACCGGCCGGTGTGGCAGGACGGCGCGGTTCCCGAGCCTGCCCGGGGCGTCCCCGACGTGGCCTTCTACGCCGACCTGCTCCCCGGCTACCTCATCTACTGCACGAACGACCCCGCCGAGTGTCTGCCGGCGACGGGCCCGTTCGAGGCGGTCGGGGGGACGAGCGCGGCCACGCCGCTGTTCGCCGGCGTGCTCGCCCTGCTCACGCAATGGACCCGGGCGATCGACCAACCGACGCCCGGCTTCGTGACTCCGCTGCTGTACGCCGTCGCACACGCCGCGCCCCCCGGCGTGGTCCGCGACGTGACCGCGGTGAACAACATCGTGTTCGACGACCCGTCGATCACGTGCTGCACGGCAGGACCGGGTTGGGACGCCGCCTCCGGCTGGGGCTCGTACGACGCCACCGCCCTGCGGGCGGCGCTCGAGCCGCCGCTCGTGACCCTCACGTCGAGCCGCCCCGCGGGGGTCGCCCCGCTCGCGGTTGTGCTGTCGGCCGAGGCCGTCGTGGCCGCGGGAGCGCCGCTGCGCTACGCGTGGGACCTCGACGGTGACGGTGTGGACGACGAGATCACCGAGACCAACCAGCTCGCGACGCCGTTCCCGGCGCCGGGTGTCGCACAGCCGCGCGTGACGGTCACGACCACGCTGGGTCGGCGCGGGTCGGCGAGCGCGCCCGTGCTCGTGCAGCGCCGTCCCACGTTCACCGGCTGACGCGCCGCTCGGTCAGCTCCCGCTGCCGTAGGGGCGGGTGATGATCTCGAGCAGGTGACCGTGGGCGCCTCGAAGTACACGCCCCGCCCGCCATTCGCCGCCCCATCGGACGCGCTCGCCGCGCCCCGCAGGAGGGTCACTCCCCGGCGGCGCCCATGTACTCGCTCAACCGTTCACTGGCCTCGATCGATTCCTCGACCAGGTCGAAGATCACGTCCTTCGCCGGGCGCACCTTGTTCATGCGCCCGACGATCTGACCGACGGGCGACCCGCTCAGCTCCTTGTTCTGGACGCGGGTGATCCGCCGGGACGCGTCCGCGAACAGGATCCCCTGCAGCGGCATCGGCAGGTAGCCCGGCGACTCCGGCGACTCCCACGCCTCCGTCCAGTCGGTGCGCAGCTGGCGGGCCGGCTTGCCCGTCATGGCGCGCGACCGCACGGTGTCGCGCGAGGTCGCCGCGAGCAGGTTCTCCACGACCACCGGGGTCGTCTGGGCCTCCGCCACCGTCAGCCAGATCGAGCCCGTCCACGCGCCTTGCGCGCCCAGCGCCAACGCTGCCGCCACCTGCCGGCCGTCACCGATCCCGCCGGCGGCGAGCACCGCGGCCCGGTCACCGGCGGCGTCCACCACGTCGGGCACCAGCACCATCGTCGAGATCTCCCCGCAGTGGCCGCCGGCTTCGGTGCCCTGCGCGATGAGCACGTCGACGCCGTTGGCCATGTTGAGCTCGGCGTGGCGCACGCTGCCCACGAGCGCGCCCACGTCGACGCCCTTCTCGTGGGCGGCGTCGGCGGCGTACGCGGGCATCGGGCCGAGCGCGTTCACGAGCATCTTGACGTTCTCGTGCCGGAGCACCAGCTCGACCTGGCGCGGGAAGCGCTCGCCCGCCTCGAGGCCGGCGGCGACCGGCGTGTTGTCGGCGTCGGGCGGCAGCGGGGGAACCTCGTGTTCGGAGAGGAGCTGCTCCACGAACGCCCAGTGCTCGTCGGAGATCATCTCCTGGATCTTCTTGATCCCGAGGTCGCGGTCGCCTTCGCCCGAAGTCACGAACTTCGCCGGGATCACGAGGTCGACGCCATAGGGCTTGCCGTCGACGTGCTCGTCGATCCAGTCGAGCTCGATCTCGAGCTGCTCGGGGCCGAACGCCAGCGCGCCCAGCACACCGAAGCCGCCGGCCCGGCTCACCGCCGCCACCACGTCGCGGCAGTGGCTGAAGGCGAAGATCGGGAACTCGATCCCGAGGCGGTCGCAGATGTCGGTGCGCATCGCCCTCCAGCGAACCACAGGAATAGAACGTGTTCCACTCCGTG
>DASUUL010000175.1:0-4978 GCA_036374115.1 Acidimicrobiia bacterium
GCGACCGCAGGCCCCGCGAGCACGATCGCCGCGGCCACCGCGAGGGGGAGGAGCAGCCGCGGGTTGGGACGCCAGTCGATCCGCCCGACGAGGGGGCCGGCGTCGAAGTGGATGCCCTTCGCGGACACCGGGAGCAAGCTCACGGTGATGGTCCCGACAGCGACGAGTGCGGCCCAGATCGCGAGCGGCGCCGCGACCGCGCGCGCCCGGAGGACGGAGACGGCGCGGGGCGCGGCAGAGACGACCACGATGTGACGGTACCGGGCCGGCGCGGCGATCCCGCCCACGGTCGCGCGTGTGTTTCTCGAATCGTTAGGGGTGTGCGGAAGTTTCGCGAACCGTAAGCGCGATCGGGTTTGCCGGCGCGCGCGATCGCCGTACGTTCCCGGTGGTGCCCGATGTCATCCTTCCCGTGCTCGACGAAGCCGGCGCGATCCCCAGGGTTCTCGCGCGACTCCCCGCCGGCTACGAGCCGCTGGTCGTCGACAACGGCTCGACCGACGGCTCCGCCGACGTGGCACGGCGGTGGGGTGCGCGAGTCATCACCGAGCCGCGCCGCGGCTTCGGCGCCGCCTGCTATGCCGGCCTCGCCGGCGCCACCGCCGACGTCGTGTGCTTCATGGACTGCGACGGCTCGTTCGATGCCGGTCAGCTCCCCCGCGTCGCCGATCCCGTGCTCGCCGACCGGGCCGATCTGGTGCTCGGCGCGCGCGCACCCGAGTCGGAGCATGCCTGGCCCCACCACGCCCGCGTCGCCAATGCCGTGCTCGCGTGGTGGCTGCGGCAACGAGCCGGGCTCCCGCAGCTCACCGACCTGGGCCCGATGCGCGCCGCCCGCCGCGAGCGGCTCCTCGAGCTGGGCCTGCGCGACCGCCGGTTCGGTTGGCCGCTCGAGATGGTGGTGGCCGCGGCGGCCGCCGGTTGGCGCGTCGACGAGGTCACGGTGTCGTACGCGCCGCGCCTCGGCACCTCCAAGGTGACGGGCACCGTGCGCGGCACCGCCCGCACCGTGCTCGACATGGCCAAGGTCATGCGGTGAGGACGGCGAGGTGAAGACGATGACGAGCGAGCGGTGGGCCGGACCTCTCACCCACGCCGACGAGAGCGTGCTCGCGCGCGCCGAGCCGCCCGTGCTCGACATCGGTTGCGGGCCCGGCCGCCACGTGGCCGCGCTGGCCGAGCGTGGTGCGGTGTCGCTGGGGCTCGACATCACGCCCGCCGCGGTGGCCCAGGCGCGCGACCGCGGCGCCTCGGTACTCGAACGGTCGGTGTTCGACCGGGTACCCGGCTGCGGCCGCTGGGCGAGCGCGTTGCTGCTCGACGGCAATGTCGGCATCGGCGGCGACCCCGCGACGCTGCTGGCCCGTGTGGCCACGCTCCTGCGCCCGGGCGGGTTCGTGCTCGTCGAGGTGGAGTCCCGCACCGCGCGTGATCCTGTGGAGCTCGTCCGCCTCGTGGTCGAAGGCCGGCTGGGCCCCTGGTTCCCGTGGACGCGTCTCGGCGTCGACGACCTGGCCCCGGTTGCCGCCGCCGCCGGCTTGCTCGCCACGGAGCGTTGGGAGGACGGCGGACGGTCCTTCGCGCGCCTCACCCGCCGCCGGCACGAATCCCCGGCCCCCTCGTGACCGAGGTGGTGCAGCGGGCACTCGGGCCCGCCGCGAGCCCCAGCCGTCTCCACAGCGAGCGCATCGCCGCGATCCTCGGCATCGCGCTCGGAATCGCGTTCATCACCTGCTTCGTCACCGGGGTCGAGTCGCACCTCATCCAGGATCCCCCCGGCTGGTTCCTCTGGACGTCACGGCCCGCGGGCCTGTACCGCGTCACCCAGAGCGTGCACGTCGCCACCGGGCTGGCGTCGATCCCGTTGCTGTTCGCCAAGCTGTGGGTCGTCTACCCGAAACTCTTCGAGTGGCCCCCGTTCACGAACGTCGCCCACTTCCTCGAGCGCGCATCGCTCGTTCCGCTCATCGGCGGCGGCATCTTCGAGGTATTCACCGGGCTCGCGAACATCAACCAGTGGTACCCGTGGCCGTTCAACTTCCGCACCGTCCACTTCGCCGTCGCCTGGATCACGATCGGCGCGCTCATCGTGCACATCGGCGCCAAGTGGGCCGTGACGCGCCGCGCGCTGTCGCGCCCAGACGAGCCGCCGACGCCGGAGTCGAAGGAGGAGGCACTCGACCGGCGCCGCTTCCTCCTGGGCGTCTTCGGCGCCAGCGGGGTGGTCACCCTCTTCACGGTGGGCCAGACCGTGCGGCCGTTGGAACGGCTCGCCCTGCTCGCACCCCGCCGCCCGAGCGTCGGGCCGCAGGGGTTTCCCGTGAACCGATCAGCCGCCGAGGCGGGCGTCCTCGAGCTCGCGCGTGATCCCGGGTACCGCTTCACGGTCGAGGGCAAGGTCGGCCGTCCGTTGGAGCTCACGCTCGGCCAGCTGCGGGCGCTCCCCCAGCACGAGGCGACGCTGCCCATCCAGTGCGTCGAGGGGTGGAGCACGTCGCAACGGTGGCGCGGCGTGCGCGTTCGCGACCTGCTCGAGATGGCGGGGGCCGACGACGACGCCCGGGCACAGGTGGTGTCGTTGCAGCGGCGCGGTGCGTTCGACACCTCGGACCTCAACCGCTGGCACGCCCACGACCGCGACACGCTGCTGGCCCTCGAGGTCGACGGCGAGCCCCTCCACCTCGACCACGGGTTCCCGCTCCGGCTCATCGGGCCCAACCGGCCCGGGGTGATGCAGACGAAGTGGGTCACGCGGCTGGTGGTGTCGTGAGTACCCGGGGGGAGGTGCGCGCACCGAGCGGCTGGCAGTTCTGGGCCGGCCTCGCCGCCGGCATCCCGGTGATGGCATTCGGCGTGGGCTGGGTGCTCGGCCATCCCGGCAGGGGCAAGCCGGTGGAGCTGGCGAAGTGGGTCGTCGGAGCCGACCTGCTCCACGACGCGGTCCTGGCGCCGGTCGCCTGCCTCGTCGGCGTGCTCGTGGTGGCGCGCCTGCCCGGGACGGTGCGGGCACCGGTGCGGGCCGGCCTCTTCACGAGCGCGATCGTGTTCGCGGTCGGGTACCCGGCCCTGCGGGGCTTCGGCCGCAACCCGACGAACCCGACGGAGCTCCCGCTCGACTACGCGACCGCGGTGGCCACCGCGCTCGGCGTGGTGTGGGTGCTGGTCGGGCTGTGGTGGGCGGTCGCGGTGTGGACGACGCGGCGGAGTACGCGTTCCGTCGCGCTGGCGGTGATCGCCAAGGCGCCGCGACCGGGGAGCTCGAAGACCCGGCTGTGCCCACCCTGTACCCCCGACGAAGCGGCGGGCGTCGCCCAGGCCGCCCTCGAAGACACCCTCTCGGTGATGGCGACGGCGCCGGTCGCGGGGTCGCGTGCGGCGGTGCTGGAGGGAGAGCCGGGCTCGTGGCTCCCCGACGACTTCGCCGTGGTCCCGCAGGGCGCAGGCGACCTGGGCGACCGGCTCGCGGGCGCGTTCGCCGCGCTCGACGGCCCGGCCGTCGTGATCGCGATGGACACACCCCAGGTGACGGGGGAGCTCCTGGGGTCCGCAGTCGAGGCGCTCGGCCGGCCCGGCACCGATGCCGTGCTGGGCCTCACCGACGACGGCGGCTACTGGGCGATCGGGCTGCGCCGCCCGGACCGCCGCGTGTTCGAAGGCGTCCCGATGAGCTCGCCCGACACGGGCGCGGCGCAGCTCGAGCGTCTCCACGACCTCGGTCTCGCCACCGCGCTCCTTCCGCGCTTGCGCGACGTCGACACGTTCGCCGACGCGATCGCGGTCGCGGCCGAGGCGCCCCGCTCACGGTTCGCGACCGCCGTGGAGCGCGTCGCAGCTCGCACGGGAACGCGGAAGCGCTCCGGACGCGCCTGACCCCCCAGCGTCGAGGCCCTACGGGCCGGAAACCGGACCCGTGGGCCTCGAGTCTCGTGCTAGCGGCCCTCGAAGCGGGGTGCGCGTTTCTCGCCGAAGGCGGCGAGGCCCTCTTGCAGGTCGCGGCTGCGCACCGCCGCCTCCTCGAGGGCGTGGATCTCGTCTCGTGCGGTGCGGTCGAGCGACTGGGCGCGGGCAACGAGGTTGAGGGCCCGCTTGTGGCCTGCGACCGTGAGCGGCGCGAGGGCCGCGATCTCGCCGGCGAGCTCGAGGGCGGCGGCGAGGGCATCTTCGGCGCGCCGGTGCACGAGCCCCATGGCGGCCGCCTCGTCGCGGTCGACGGTGCGCCCGGTCATCAGCAGATCACGAGCCCCGGCCTGGCCGACGAGCAGCGCGAGCCGCTGGATGTTGGCGGGGCTGAGCACGAGGCCGAGGCGCGCCGCCGGGATCCCGAATGTGGCCTTCGGGCCCGCGACGCGCAGGTCGCACGCGACGGCGAGCTGCGTGCCGGCCCCGAGGGCGGGGCCGTTCACCCCCGCGATGACCGCGCCGGGAAAGGCGACCACGGCGTCCACGAGCGCCTCGAACGCGGGCCGGAGAGTGTCTTCGGCCTCGCGGTCTTCGCCTTCGAAGCGGGTGACGAGGTCGGCGCCGGAGCAGAAGGCGCTGCCGGCACCGGTGATCACGACGGCGTGGAGGTCCTCGCCCGCTTCGAGACGACCACGCAGGTCGTCGCAGAGCTCGGCGTTGAGCGCGTTGCGGCGTTCCTGACGGTCGATGGTGGCGAGCCCGACGAGGTCGCGGGTCTCCCAGCGGATCACGAGCGCTTACGACTCGTCGATCAGGGCGATGAGGTCGCCTTCCTGCACGACGTCCTCGGGAGCCACGTGCAGCTCGCGCACAACACCGGGCGTCTCGGTGACGACCGGGATCTCCATCTTCATCGACTCCAGGATCACGATCTCGTCGCCCTCGGCCACCATCTGACCCTCGTCGACGACGACCTGCCACACGTTCGCCGTGATCTCCGCTCGAATCTCCGCCATATGGACGCGGGAGCCTACGCGCTCCCCCGACGCGTTGGGTCAGAAACGCGGTCAATGACCGC
>DASUUL010000176.1:0-11072 GCA_036374115.1 Acidimicrobiia bacterium
GCAAGGGCGGCGTGGGCAAGTCGTCGGTCACCGTCAACCTCGCTGCGGCGCTCGCCGCCCGCGGCCTCACCGTCGGCGTCCTCGACGCCGACATCTGGGGCTTCAGCGTCCCCCGCATGCTCGGCCTCGACGGCGACCGCAAGGTCATGGTCCCGCTCGAGCGGCGCATCGGCGCCGGGGTCCTGCGCGTCGTGTCGATGGGGTTCCTGTCCGGCGAGCAGGACGCCCTCATGTGGCGGGGGCTCATCCTCAACCGGGCGGTGCAGCTGCTCACGTCGACGGGCGGGAGCAGCTCGTCGACGAGGGCCCTCGCGATGCGGCGGAACTCCTGTGCCGCCACGCCGTCCGGGTCGGTGAGCACCGCCGGCTTCCCGTGGTCGCTTCCGGCCGACACCGCCGTCTCGATCGGGATCCGGCCGACCAGCGGTGCGCCGATCTCCTTCGCCAGCGTCGCACCCCCGCCCTCGCCGAAGATCGCATGGCGCGATCCGTCGGGCGCCACGAAGGTGCTCATGTTCTCGATGACGCCTGTGAGCTTCAGGTAGCTGCGCCGGGCCATGTCGGCCGCCCGCACCGCCACGCTCTGCGCCGCCTGCGCCGGCGTCGTCACCACGAGCATCTCCGCGCTCGGGAGCAGCCGGGCGAGCGCCATCTGGATGTCGCCGGTCCCCGGGGGCATGTCGATGAGCAGGTAGTCCATCTCGCCCCAGCGCACGTCGGTGAGGAACTGCTCCAGCGCCTTCGACAGGATCAACCCGCGCCACATCAGCGCGGTGCCCTCGTCGTCGACGAGGAACCCCATCGACACGACCTTGATCACGCCGGGCTCGCCGCCGGGGTGGTCGAGGTTGGGAACCGTGACCGTGTTGGGATCGATCTTGCCGCCCGAGCCCGCGAGGCGACCCTCGACGCCGAGCATGCGCGGGACGCTGAACCCCCAGATGTCGGCGTCGAGGACGCCGACGGTTCGGCCCTGCGCCGCCAGCGCGGCGGCGAGGTTCACCGTCACCGACGACTTCCCCACTCCGCCCTTGCCGCTGGCGACGGCGAGGATGCGCGTCGACGAGGGCACCTGCGTGTCGGGGGCGTGCTCGCGGGCCTCCCAGCGGGCGCGCTGCATCACGGTCGAGCGCTCCTCCTGGGTCATCTCGCCGTACTCGACGTCGACGCCGGTGACGCCGCGCAGACCTCGCACCTTCGACTCGACGTCGTCGCGGATCTGGCCCCGGAGCGGGCAGCCCGCGGTCGTGAGCGCCACCTTCACCGTGACGTGGCCCGCCTCCGTCACCCGGACGTCCTTGACCATGCCGAGCGCGACGATGCTCACGTGCAGCTCGGGGTCGATGACGCCCGCCAGCATGCGCTCGACCTCCTCGGGCGCGGGCGGTGGACCCGCGACGAAGTCGTGGACGGGGGCGTCGGGATCGTTCGGGTCAGGCGGCCGGATGCTCATCTGCTCCAATAAAACCAGAGTTCATCTTGAAAATATGCCCGCCCGGGGCTACGGTCAACCGGCGGAGCGAGACCCTGTCGGAGCCAACCCGTGGACCAATTGACCGTTCTGAAGGCGCTCGGCGACGAGACCCGCTTCGCGCTGTACCGCGCCATCGCCACGTCGACGGGCCCGCTCTCGGCCCACGACCTCGCCGACCGCCTCGACCTGCACGCCAACACGGTGCGGCTCCACCTGGAGCGCCTCCGCGAGGCCGGCCTCGTCGACGTCGAGGCCGTCCACCGCGGCACCGTCGGGCGGCCCCAGCACCTCTACTTCCTCGCCGACGAGGCGCCCAGCCTCGGGTTCGACCCGCCGGCGCACGCGCTGCTCGCCGGCCTGCTCGCGGCATTGTCCGAGCGCGTCGGCGCCGACGCCGACGATGCCGGCGACACCGGCCACGCATGGGGCGCCGAGGCGGCCCGGCGAACGCGCAGCCGCAGCTGCCTGCGGACCCTCGAGTCCGAGCTGCACCGGCTGGGCTTCGAGCCTGCCACCGAGACGGCGGACGGCACGTACGAGGGTTCGACCCGGATCCACTTCCTCCACTGCCCGTTCCGGGAGCTCGCCGAGGCGTATCCCGAGCTGGTGTGCAACCTCCACCGGGGCCTGTGCGAGGGCGTGGTCGACCAGGTCGGCGGGGGAACAGTCGAGGAGTTCGCCACGTTGTACGACCACGAGCCGTGCCACGTCACGGTCTCGACCGGATACGATGGATCCGCACGCTGAGCAACCCCCGCCGCCGGCGAAGGCACCCGAGTAAGGAAGCTGGAGACGACATGCTGGAACTCACCGACACCGCCTCCACCAAGGTCAAGGAGCTCATCGACGCCGAGGGCAACCCCGAGCTGGTGCTCCGAGTAGCGGTCCGTCCCGGTGGCTGCTCCGGCCTCAGCTACGAGATGTTCTTCGACACCGACGTCGCCCCCGACGACATCTCGGCCGAGACGGGTGGGGTCAAGGTCGTCGTCGACCCGGCGAGCTCGCAGTACCTCACGGGCGCGTCCCTCGACTTCAAGGACGGGCTCCAGGGCGCCGGCTTCACGATCAACAACCCGAACGTCACCCGGAGCTGCGGCTGCGGCCAGTCGTTCTCGTAACGCAGCTCGACCCCGCCCGGGGGCACCCGGGAGCCACGATGCCCGACCCCGCCGAGCGGCGGGGTCGACGTCGTTCTCGATCCTGTCGTCTCGATGCCGCGACACCTCTCGCATCGCGGGTGACGTTCGTGCAAGGCTTCGCGCGCGAAGCAGTCCATGGGCAGACACCCGAGCACATCCGATCGTCGTCACTCGATCGACTTCACCACCAGCGGCGCTCGCCGAGGAGGTAGCGATGACACCCAACTGGCCCCCCTCCGGACCGGGAGACTCGGGAGACACTGGTAGCGGCGGGAGCGGCGGTACGTGGCCCCCGCCCACTCCGCCTCCGGTGCCGCGGCCGTTCGACTCGGGCGGCGGCGTCCCTCCGCCCGCTCCTGGGCCCGAGCCGGAACCGCCCGCGCCGGCCGAGCCGGCCGCGAAGCAGGCACCAGCCAAGAAGCCGGCGCCCGCCAAGAGGAAGAAGGCGCCGGCGAAGCGCAAGGCAGCCAAGAAGAAGGCGCCCGCCCGGAAGAAGAAGGCGCCGGCGAAGCGCAAGGCGGCGAAGAAGCGCCCCGCCACGAAGCGCCCCGCCAAGAGGCGTCCCGCGAAGAAGACCACCAAGCGGGCGGCGAAGCGGCGTCCGGCGAAGAAGGCGGCGAAGCGCAAGGCGACGAAGCGCAAGGCCACCAAGCGCAAGGCCACCAAGCGCAAGAGCACGGCGCGCAAGCCCGCCAAGAAGCGCACCGCCAGGAAGACGGCCAAGAAGGCCGCCAAGCGGTCGACGGCGCGCAAGCCGGCGAAGCGCAAGAGCACGGCACGCAAGCCGGCCAAGAAGCGCGCCACGAAGAGGCGCCGCTGAAGCGCGGTCACTGCGCAGTCACACGAACGGGCGCCGCCTCCCGGGGCGGCGCCCGCTCCCCGTCCAGCCGTTCCTTATCCTGGGGACGTGTCCGAGGTCGTTCGCTTCACCTGTAACGGAGCGCCAGTCGAGGTCGACGCCGCGCCCGGCGAATCGCTGTTGTCGGTGCTCAGGGAGCACCTCCTCGTCACCTCGGCGAAGGACGGCTGCGCGCCCCAAGGACAGTGCGGGTGCTGCACGGTGCTCGTCGACGATGCCCCGCGAGTCGCCTGCGTCACTCCGGTCACGAGGGTCGCGGGACGGTCGGTCACGACCGTCGAGGGGCTTTACGACGACGCTCGCGACGCGCTCGCCGCGGCCTTCGTCGACACCGGCGGCTCGCAGTGCGGTTTCTGCACCCCCGGGATCGTGATGCGGGCGGTGGCCATGCTCGCCAGGGGCAAGACCGCGCGCGCGGAGGTCGACCGCGCCCTCGCCGCCCACCTCTGCCGCTGCACCGGCTGGCGCACCGTCGCCGCCGCCATCTCTGTTTGTGCAGAAGGACCGACGCCGCGACCTGTCGCGGCACAAACGGCTCGCGACCTCGATGCCGCCGGGCGCCGGGCTCTCCTCGAGGGGGGCGCGCCACAGCGCGTCGGCCTCGACGTGCCCCTCGGCGCCGGGGGCTTCGCCGACGACGGCGCGCCCCGTGACGCGCTGGTCGCGGTGCCGCTCCCGCCGGGCTCGACGGCGCCGTCCACCGAGGCCGCCGGTCTCCGGTGGGTGGTCGCGGAGTCGTTGCTCGAGGCGCGCGCGGCCGCGGGCAAGGTGCAGGGTCGGCGCACGACGATCGACGAGCGCCCGCCGCTCGAGCTGCCGCCGTGCCCACCCGGTGGCGTTCGCCTCGCGACCGGCTGGGTCGAGCCCGCCTACCTCGAACCCGACGCGTCGTGGTGCGAGCCGGGTGGCGAGCCGGCCACCCCGCTCGCCAACGGTGGCGCCTTCGGCGGCAAGGAGTCGTCGCCGGTCACGGCGGCGGCGCGCGAGCTCGCCGACCACCACGGCCGCCCGGTGCGCACGCTCTTCGCTCGCGAGGACGTCGTCCGCCTCGGTCCGAAACGATCGCCGATGGCGGCCGCGGCCCGCTTCGACGGATCGATCGTCCGCATCGAGGGAAGGGTCGTCGGGCGCGCCGGCTCGACCGCGTTCGTCGCGCCGATGCCGCGCTGGCCGTACGACGTCGCAATCGACCGCGACTGGCAGCTGGCCGAAGCGCCGGGGCCGCCCACCGGCGCGGCCCCGCGTGCCGCCGGCCTCGCCGAGCACACGGTGCTCGTCGAAGGCGCGCTCGCGACTGCCGGCGCCGACCGTGCCGCGCTGGCCACCGACGCCCGCGTCGCCGGTGTGGTTCTCGACTCGTGCGCGCCCGCTCCGGGTGATTCCGGCGCCCTGGCCGGCGCGCGTGTCACGGTCGATCCCGAGTCCGGAGCGCTCGACCGCGTCGAGGTGCGCGTCGCCGCCGGCGATCCGCTCGACGCCGTGGTCCTGCGCTCGTACGCGGTCGGTGCCGCGCACATGGCGCTGGGTTGGGTGCTCACCGAGGGGCTCGCCGTCGATCCCGCGAGCGGTGAGGCGCACGATCTCACCATCCGCTCGTTCGGGATCATCCGCGCCAAGGACACCCCACCGATCGACGTGGCGCTCGTCGACGATCCCGGCCCGGCGCGCCCCCGTGCCTCCGACGCGGTGTTCGCGGCCGTAGCGGCGGCGGCGTGGAATGCGGTCGCCGCCGCCGACGGAGCTCGGCCGGAGTGCTTCCCCGCCCGCTTGACCCGGGCCGCGCGCCGCCTCCGACGCTAAGGTCACCACTCGTGGTCGGTGTGGTGTTGATCATCATCGCGATGGTGCTGGCGCTGCCCGTCGCCGTCATGGTCGCCGGCGCCGTCTGGAGCGCGCTGGTCGGATGGCTGTTCCGCGGCGACACCCCCGCCGAGTCGTCCCGGTCCTGACCGTCACGCCGTGACCACCACGGGCGGCCGGCGGATCACCACGAGCGACGGCGGGTGGTTCGACGCCCACGTCGCGGTCCCCGATGGCGGCACCGGGCCGGGCATCCTGCTCTGCCACGAGGCGCTCGGGACCACCGACTACCTGCGCGGCGTGGCCGACCGCCTGGCGACGATCGGATACGTCGTGGTCGCGCCCGACGCCTTCTGGCGGCTCGAGCGCAACGTATCGCTCGCACACGACGACGCCGGCCTGGCTCGTGCCGGCGAGCTCCTGGCGCGCTTCGACACCGAGGCGGGTGTCCGCGACATGGTCGACGCCCTGGCGATGCTCACCGATCAACCCGAGGTCACCGGACCTGTCGGGGTGGTGGGGCACTGCTTCGGCGGCTTGGTCGCCTACCTCACCGCCTGCGCCGCCGATCCCGACTGCCTCGTGTCGTACTACGGCGTGGGGATCGACGGGGCCCTCGACCGGGCGGCCTCGCTGACCTGCCCCTCCCTCCTCCACTTCGGCACCGAAGACCTCTTCGTCCCGGTCGACACCGTGAACCGTCTCCGTGCCGAGCTCGGCACCAGGCCCAACGTCTCGGTGGAGACCTACGACGGCGCCGGCCACGCCTTCGAGAACCCCCACGCCCCCTGGTACGACCCCCGGGCCGCCACCGCGGCGTGGGACCGCACGGTCGCGTTCCTCGCCGAGCACCTTGGGAACTAGCCCGAGGAATCGACATCCGAGCCGGGCGCGGTGGCGAATACGGGGCAGGTGCCCGAGCTGACCGAGCTTCCCGACGACGACGTCCGCCGCCTGAGCGACACGCGCCTCGTCGTCGGGATCGCCCGAATGGACGAGGAGGCGCTGGCGGAGGTTCATCGTCGGTACGGAGGCGCGGTCGTGGCCCTGGCCCAGCGCGTGCTCGCCAACCGGGCGCTCGCCGAGGACGTCGCCCAAGACGTGTTCGTGGGCCTGTGGAAGCACCCGACGGCCTTCGACCCCGATCGCGGATCGCTGCGTTCCTATCTGCTGACCCGAACCCACGGTCGCAGCGTCGACCTCGTCCGGGCGGAGCGGGCCCGCCGGTCCCGGGAGGAGAGGTCCCTGCGCCTAGCGCGGCCGGTCGCCGGTGACGTGGAGCGCGAGGCCTGGTTGCTCTTCGCCGGAGCGCAGGCGCGAGCAGCCCTCGATGCGCTCAGCGACGGCGAGCGCTCCGCGATCGAGCTCGCGTACTTCGGCGGCCTCACCTACCAGCAGGTCGCGACGCAACTCGGCGAACCCGAGGGCACGATCAAGAGTCGGATCCGAGCCGGCCTCGCCCGGATGCGATCGGCGTTGCGGGCCGAGGGAATCGAGGAGCCATGGCAGGAGAGCTGAGCCCCGAGGAACTGGACTCACTGCTGGGCGCCTACTCGCTCGATGCCGTCGAGCCCGAGGAGCGCGCCGAGCTCGAGCAGTACCTGGCGCAGAACCCCGCGGCGCGCGCCGAGGTCGACGACACCCGCGAGTTGATCAGCCTGCTCGTCGACCTCGAGGAGGGCTCGCCCGGCCTTTGGAACCGGATCCAGGAGGAGATCCGCGGTCCGGACGCGGCGCGAGAGGCCGCGTCCTCGTCAGCGCCGACGCCGAGGCAGCGCCGGCCGGTCTCGGGCCGCGCCGTAGTGGTCGCGGCCGCGGCGGCGGCCGTGTTCGTCGCCGTCGTCGGTGTCGTCGCACTGCGTGAGGACGGTGCGTCCGGCGGCGACCGCATCGCCGAGGCCGCCGACGCCGCGCAGAACGATCCGGCAGCGCGCGAAGCGGCGTTGGCCGATCGCGACGGAGTCGCTCGCGCCGCGGTCGTCTACCTCCCCGACGGCACCGGATACGTGCGGAACCTCGCGCTCGCCGACCTTCCTCCCGGCCGGACGTACCAGCTCTGGGCAGTCGTCGACGACACCGTGGTCTCCGCCGGCGTGCTGGGGCCGGACGTCGACGTGGTCGCCTTCCACTACGACGGGCCGGTGCGCGCCTTCGCGATCAGCACCGAGGACGCGCCCGGCGCCCGAACCCCGCACGAGCCCGTCACCGCCGAGGGCGCTCTCGCCTGACTGCGCCGCGCGGCGAACGTCAGCGCGGCTGGCCGAAGCGGTAGCCGACGGAGCGCACCGTCTGGATCAACGGCGCGTGCTCCTCCCCGAGCTTGGCGCGCAGTCGGCGGACGTGGACGTCGACCGTGCGGGCGCCGCCGTAGTACTCGTAGCCCCACACCCGTGAGAGAAGCTGCTCACGGGTGAACACCTTCCCCGGGTGCGTAGTGAAGAACTTGAGGAGCTCGTACTCCATGTAGGTGAGGTCGAGCGGTCTCGCCGAGATCGACGCCTGGTAGGTCTCCAGGTTGAGCGACAGGTCGCCGTACTCGACCACCTCGGGGCGCGTGCCCCGGCCCGTGCGCCAGTAGAGGTGGCGGAGGCGGGCCTCGAGCTCGCGCGGATGGAACGGCGCCAGGCAGAAGTCGTCGAAGAGGTCTTCGCGCAGCTCGAGGTCGGCGAGCTCCGCGCCCGACACCAGCAGCAGGATCGGCTCGAGCGGGGCGTCGCGCTTGCGCAACGCCCGGCAGATCCCGAACGCACCCTCGGGGTCCTCGTCGGCGCACACCACTGCCCCCGCCCACCCGTCGGGGGGCTCGTGCTGGCCCGCCACCGAGACGTTGCCGACCGCCTTCCACCGGTACCCCGCGAGGTCGAGCGTCTGCGCGAGCAGCGGGGGCGGCGGGTCGGGGAAGACGAGCAGCGGCTCCATGATCGTCACGTCGCCGGTGGCGCTCACAGGGAGCCCAGGTAGCGGCCGATCTCCCACGGTGTCACCTGCGCCTTGTAGTCGACCCATTCCCGTCGCTTGTTGCGCACGAAATGCTCGAACACGTGCTCACCCAGCGCGTCCGCCACGAACTCCGACCGCTCCATCAGGTCGACGGCATCGGAGAGCGAGCTCGGGAGGACGCCGATGCCCTCGGCGGCGCGCTCCTCGGGCGTCATCTCGAAGATGTTGTTCGTCGCCTCGGGCGGGAGCTCGTACCCTTCGTCGACACCCTTGAGGCCCGCCGCCAGGATCACGCTGAACGCGAGGTACGGGTTGCACGCAGGGTCGGGAGAGCGGAACTCGATGCGCGTCGACGACTCCTTGCCCTTCTTCGCCGGCGGCACGCGCACGAGGGCGGTGCGGTTGTTGCGGGCCCAGCACACGTAGACCGGAGCCTCGTAGCCCACGATCGGCGCGATCTCGCCGGGTAGCTGGGCCATGCCGAGGCGCTTGTAGGAGTTGACCCACTGGTTCGTGATCGCGGTGATCTCGGGTGCGTGGCGCAGGAGTCCGGCGATGAAGCACTTGCCGACTTTCGACAGGCCGTGCTCGTCGCCGGGGTCGTGGAAGGCGTTCACGTCGCCTTCGAAGAGCGACAAATGCGTGTGCATCCCCGAGCCGAAGGCCTCGGCGATCGGCTTGGGCATGAACGTCGCGTAGCAGCCCAGCTCCTGGGCGACCTGCTTCACCACGAGGCGGGCGGTCATGACGTTGTCGGCCATGGTGAGCGCGTCGGTGTAGCGCAGGTCGATCTCGTGTTGGCTGGGGCCGAGCTCGTGGAAGCTGTACTCCACCGGGATCCCCATCGCCTCCAGCGTCACGATGGTGCGCTTGCGGAGCTCGCTGACCATGTCGAGCTGGGTGAGGTCGAAGTAGCTCGCATGGTCGAGGGGCTCGGGATTCTCGGCCGAGCGGAAGTAGTAGAACTCCATCTCCGGCCCGGCGTAGAACGTGAAGCCCTTCTCGTGCGCCCGCTCGAGGTTGCGCTTCAGCACGAAGCGGGGATCGCCCTCGAACGGCTCGCTGTCGAGGTGGTGGATGTCGCAGAAGATCCGCGCCGCGGGCGCGTCCTCACCTCGCCACGGGACGATCTCGAACGTGTTGGGGTCGGGTCGGGCGAGCATGTCCGACTCCTGCACCCGCGTGTAGCCCTCGATCGAGGAACCGTCGAAGGTCATTCCCTCCTCGAGCGCGACCTCGAGCTCGGCGGGGGTGATCGCGAAGCTCTTGAGGGAGCCCACCACGTCGGTGAACCAGAGGCGCACGAAACGCACCCCCCGCTCCTCGACCGTCCGCAGCACGTAGTCCAGCTGGCGCTCCATCTCCTCAAGTCTGCCAGCCGCAAGGACCGCGCCCACAGACCGGGGCGGGCGTGTAACAGAGCGTTCACGCTTGCGCAATGGTCGCGAAACGGCCCGCTGGGAGCGTGCCTCGGTGCCGATCCGGTGCAGCCATTGGCCGCGCCGGGGCCCAGACGATACGTTGCGCCGGTTCTCGGCGGGAACACGACGGAGGTAGGGACAAGTGGAGCAGCGGACACCCGGTGACGTGCTGAAGCTGGCTCAGGATCAGGGCGTCGAGGTCGTCGACCTCCGTTTCTGCGACCTCCCCGGCCTCATGCAGCACTTCTCGATGCCCGTCCACGAGCTCTCCGAGGAGGGTTTCGAGGAGGGCTACGGCTTCGACGGCTCGTCGATCCGGGGCTTCCAGGAGATCCAGGAGTCCGACATGCTCCTGAAGCCCGACCCCAACACCGCGGTCGTCGACCCGTTCCGCCAGCACGCGACGCTCAACCTCAACTGCTTCGTGGAAGACCCGGTCACGGGCGAGTCGTACAGCCGTGACCCGCGTTACGTGGCCAAGAAGGCAGAGGACTACCTCAAGGGCACCGGTCTCGCCGACACCGTCTACTTCGGGCCGGAGGCCGAGTTCTACATCTTCGACTCGGTGCGCTTCGACCAGAACCAGTACTCGGCGTACCACTACGTCGAGTCGGTCGAAGGCGTGTGGAACTCGGGTGCCGAGTTCGAGCCCGACGGCGACCTCAACAAGGGTTACAAGCCCCGCTACAAGGAGGGGTACTTCCCGGTGCCCCCGATGGACCACTTCCAGGACCTGCGCTCGGAGATGATCCTCGAGCTCGAGAGGCTCGGGGTCGAGATCGAGATCCAGCACCACGAGGTGGGCACGGCCGGCCAGGCCGAGATCGACATGCGCTTCGACACCATGCTGACCATGGCCGACAAGCTGATGCTCTACAAGTACGTGATCAAGAACGTGGCCCGCCGGGCTGGCTACACCGTGACGTTCATGCCCAAGCCGATCTTCGAGGACAACGGCTCGGGCATGCATTGCCACCAGTCGCTGTGGAAGGGCGGCGAGCCGCTCTTCTTCGACGAGACCGGCTACGCCGGGCTCTCCGACATGGCGCGTTGGTACATCGGTGGGCTGCTGAAGCACGCACCGGCGATCCTGGCGTTCGCGGCGCCCACGACGAACTCGTACAAGCGCCTTGTGCCCGGGTACGAGGCGCCGGTGAACCTCGTGTACTCGCAGCGCAACCGCTCTGCCGCGGTGCGCATCCCGCTCTACTCGAAGAGCCCGAAAGCGAAGCGCCTCGAGTTCCGCTGCCCCGATCCCTCGTGCAACCCGTACCTCGCGTTCGCGGCCATGCTCATGGCGGGCCTCGACGGCGTGCAGAACCGGATCGAGCCGCCCGACCCGGTCGACAAGGACCTCTACGACCTCGCGCCGGAGGCACTGGCGGCGGTGCCGCAGGTGCCGGGCTCGCTCGACGAGAGCCTGGCGGCGCTGGAGGCCG
>DASUUL010000177.1:0-39673 GCA_036374115.1 Acidimicrobiia bacterium
GATCGTCGGCGCCGTGCCGACATGGGAACAGGCGGTCCTCGCCGCCGTCCTTGCCGCGGGACCGGGTGCCGTCGCATCGCACGAGACCGCCGCTGCGCTGTGGGGCCTCCCGGGCGCAGAGCGATCCGGCCTCGAGGTCACGACCGACCGACCGCATTGCGCTCGACTCGTCGGGGTGCGCTCCCACAGGACGCTGGCGTTCCTCGCGGTCGAGCACTCCTCGCGTGCCGGCATACCGCTGACGAGCGTCGCCCGGACGTTGGTCGACCTGTCGGCTCGATGGTCGGTGAAACAACTCGGGCGAGCGGCCGACCATGCCCAGCGGCGCGGGCTGCTGCGGCTCGAGCAACTGCGGATCTGCGTCGGTGGGCTCACGCCCGCCCCGGGACGGCGCCCCGGCCGCATCCACGCACTGCTGGCCCGGCGCCTGCACGGATACGACCCCGGCGACAGCGATCTGGAGGTGCGGTTCGCTCGTGCGCTCGTAGCGGGCGGGCTCCCCGAGCCGGTGCTCCAACACTGGGTGCGTATCGGGCATCGTCGGTACCGGATCGATCTCGCCTATCCCGACGCGATGGTCGCGATCGAGATCGATGGCTGGGATACGCATCGCAGCCGCAGCGCATTCGACGCCGACCGTGCGCGGGCAAACGACCTCGTCGTCGCCGGCTGGCGCGTCCTCCGGTTCACGTCGTCGACCACTGATGGGGAAGCGGTCACGGTCGTCGCCGAAGCCCTCGGTGCGTTGACACAACGAGGTAGCGCATGAGTGCAGGGTTGTGTCAACGCGCCGGACGGGCGTGACAGGCTGACGTGATGGCTCGGGACCTCTTCACCAGCGCGCTCGACGAACGGCTGCGGCGCCGGGCGCCGCTGGCGGCCCGCTTGCGGCCGCGCACGCTCGACGACGTCGTCGGGCAGGCGCACCTCCTCGGGCCGGGGAAGCCGCTCCGCGTGCTCATCGAGGCCGACCGTCTCTCCTCGGTGATCCTGTGGGGCCCACCGGGCACGGGCAAGACGACCATCGCCCGTCTCATCGCCGGGGTCACGGCGAAGGCGTTCGAGCCGCTCTCGGCGGTGTCGGCGGGCGTGAAGGACGTGCGGGAGGTCGTCGAGCGAGCCCGGGCCCGTCTCGGCGAGCACGGCCAGGGCACGATCCTCTTCCTCGACGAGGTGCACCGATTCAACCGCACCCAGCAGGACGCGCTCCTCCCCCACGTCGAGGAGGGGCTGCTCGTGCTCATCGGCGCCACCACCGAGAACCCCTTCTTCTCGCTCACGGCACCCTTGCTGTCGCGCTCGACCCTGTTCCGTCTCGAACCGCTCGGCGCCGACGACGTGCGGGCACTGCTCGAGCTCGCTCGCACCGACGGGCGCGGCCTGGGCGACGAGCCGGTCGCGATCGACGCCGACGCGCTCGATCACCTCGTCGACCGTTCGGAGGGCGATGCTCGTCACGCCCTCACCTCGCTCGAGGTCGCGCACGGCCTGGCGCTCGAGGCGGGCCGCGGCTGCATCACCCTCGACGACGCCGAGGCCGCCCTCGCGATGCGGGCCCTGCGCTACGGCGACGACGAGCACTACGACGTGCTCTCCGCCTTCATCAAGAGCATCCGTGGCTCCGATCCCGACGCCGGGCTCTACTGGCTCGCCCGCATGCTCGAGGCCGGCGAGGACCCCCGCCTCGTGGCTCGCCGTCTGGTCATCCTCGCCTCGGAAGACGTCGGGATGGCCGATCCCCAGGCGCTCCTGGTGGCCGATGCCGCCGCCCGGGCGGTGGAGTTCGTGGGGATGCCCGAGGCGGGCCTCAATCTCGCCCAGGCGGTCATCCACCTCGCGCTCAGCCCGAAGTCGAACTCCGTCGTCGCCGGGCTCGGCGCCGCCGCCGCCGACGTGCGCGACACCCCGGCGGGGGCGGTCCCCGTCCACCTGCGCGACGCTCATTACCCTGGTGCGCGCAAGCTCGGCCACGGGGAGGGCTACGTGTATCCGCACGACGCACCCACGGGGTGGGTGCCCCAGGAGTACCGGCCGGCGGAGGTCGCCGATCGCGTCTACTACCGCCCGAGCGGCCAGGGCGCCGAGGCCGGCGTGGGCGAGATCCTGGAGCGGCGCCGGACCCGCGTCCAGAACCACCAGCGCGTCGACGACGCCGAAGCCGGTGGCGACGACTCCCGGGGCGGCGGGGAGCGTGACGAGCGGTGATCAAGCGGCTGTTCTGGTTCACGGCGGGATTCGCCCTCGGCGTCTACACCACCTGGCGCGCCAACCAGGCGGTGCGTACGACGGTCGAGCGGTACCTCCCCGACCCGGTCGTCGTCCGGCTGCGATCGCTCAACGACGCCATCGAGGCACGCCAGCGCGAGATCCGCGCGCGCAACCGGCCCATGCGCAGCGTCGGCTGAGCCGACCCGCACACGTCCGGCGGTAGCCTGGAACTCGATGGCACCGACCACCGCCGACGGGCTGCGCCGCACCTTCATCGAGTTCTTCGAGCAACGTGGCCACACCGCGGTCCCGTCCGCCAGCGTCGTCCCGGTCGACCCGTCGTTGCTGTTCACCAACGCGGGCATGGTTCCCTTCAAGCCCTATTTCGTGGGCGACCAGACCCCGCCGTACCGGCGGGCCACGTCGATCCAGAAGTGCGTGCGCGCCGGCGGCAAGCACAACGACCTCGAGGAGGTCGGCCGCACGAACCGGCACTTCACGTTCTTCGAGATGCTGGGGAACTTCAGCTTCGGCGACTACTTCAAAGCCGAGGCGATCCCGTGGGCATGGGAGCTGCTCACCGACGTCCTCGAGCTCGATCCCGACCGCTTCTGGGTCACCGTCCACGAGCAGGACGACGAGGCCGCCTCGCTCTGGCGCGACGTCGTGGGCCTGGCGCCCGAGCGGATCCAGCGGATGGGAGACGCCACCAACTTCTGGCGCATGGCCGACACCGGCCCGTGTGGGCCCAACTCGGAGATCTTCTGGGACCTCGGCTCCGACTACGGCCCCGGCGGAGGACCGGCGGCCAGCGAGGACCGCTTCGTGGAGCTGTGGAACCTCGTGTTCATGCAGTACGACGAGCAACCCGACGGCGAGCTGCTCGAGCTCCCCGCCCGCGGCGTCGACACCGGCGCCGGGCTCGAACGGAACCTCGCCGTGCTCCAGGGTGTGGAGACCGTGTGGGACATCGACGTGTTCGGTCCGCTGATCCGGGCGGCGGAGCAGGTGACCGGCGCCCGCTACGGCGGTTTCCCCGGCAGCGCGCGCGACGCCTCGCTGCGGATCCTGGCCGAGCACGGGCGGACGATGACGTTCGTGGTCGGCGACGGCATCGTGCCGTCGAACGAGGAGCGGGGCTACGTGCTGCGCCGCATCATCCGCCGGGCGGTGCGGCACGGGTATCTCCTCGGCGTCGACGACCGCGTCACGCCGGCGCTGGTGGACGCGACCGTCGCCACGATGGGCGAGGCGTACCCCGAGCTCGTCAAGGGTCACGAGTGGATCAAGGAGGTCGTCGCCCGCGAGGAGGAGCGGTTCCGCCAGACGCTGCGGCGGGGCCTCGAGCTCCTCGACGAGAAGCTCGAGGCCGGCGACGTCTCGGGAGCGGACGCGTTCTTCCTCCACGACACCCTGGGCTTCCCCGTCGACCTCACGCGCGAGATCGCCGAGGAGCGCGGGCGCAGCGTCGACCTCGAGGGCTTCCAGGTGTCGATGGAGGAGCAGCGAGCGCGGGCCCAACAGGCGCACAAGGAGGCCGGGGGGAAGGAAGGCGCGCCCCTCGAGCTCTACCGCGAGCTCCTGGCCGAGTCGGGTCCCACGGAGTTCACCGGTCGCCAGGAGTACGAGACCAAGGGCGCCACCGTCGTCGGGATCGTCGCGGGGAGGGAGCGGGCGGCGCGCGCCTCCACCGGCGACCACGTCGACGTCGTGCTCGATCGCACGCCCTTCTACGCCGAGGCGGGGGGGCAGGTCGGCGACACCGGTACCGTCACCACCCTCGACGGCGGCGCCGAGCTGCGCATCGACGACACCCGGTACGGCCTCCCCGGCCTGGTCCTCCACCAGGCCGAGGTCGTGCGGGGCGAGCTGGGCGAGGGCGACGAGGTCGTGGCCGCGATCGACGGCGAGCGGCGCGACCGCATCCGCCGCAACCACACCGCCACCCACGTGCTGCACTGGGCGCTGCGCGAGGTGCTCGGCGCCCACGTGCAGCAATCGGGGTCGCTGGTCGCGCCCGACCGGCTCCGTTTCGATTTCAGCCACTTCCAGGCCGTCACGCCCGACGAGCTCGACCGCATCGAGACCCTCGCCAACGAGCAGGTGATCAGTGACGCGCCCGTGCGGCACTACGAGACCACGAGGGAGCACGCCGAGAGCCTGGGCGCGATCGCGTTCTTCGGGGAGAAGTACGGCGACCTCGTGCGGGTGCTCGAGGCCGGTGAGCACTCGATCGAGTTGTGCGGCGGTACCCACGTCCACGCCCTCGGCTTCATCGGGCCGATCAAGATCGTGAGCGAGGGCTCGATCGGGTCGAACCTGCGCCGGATCGAGGCCGTCACCGGCGACGCCGCCCTCGCCCGCATCCACGACGAGGAGCTGGCGCTGCGGCGGGCGGGCGAGCTGCTCAACGTCGGTGTATCCGAGGTTCCCGACCGCGTCGAGCGCCTGCTCGAGCAGGTCAAGCGCCTCGGTGCCGAGGTCGAAGCGGCACGGGGCCGCGAAGCGGCGGCGGAGGCATCGTCGCTGGCGGCCGAGGCGGTCGACGGCGTGGTCGTCGCCCGCCGCGACGGCCTCGCACCCGACGACCTCCGGCGCCTCGCCGTCGCCACCCGCGAGGCGCTGCGTTCGGGGGTGGTCGCGCTCGCCGGTGCCGGGCCCGACGGCGCCAAGCCCGGCCTCGTGGTGGCGGTCACCAAGGACCTCGTCGACGCGGGGGTGGCGGCTGCCGACATCGCCAAGCCCGCGGCGCAGGCGCTCGGCGGCGGCACCGGCCGCGGGACCGACCTGGTCGTCGGGGGCGGCAAGGACGTCGAGGCCCTCGACGAGGCGCTGGCGCGGGCCCGGAAGGAGGCCACCCAGGCGGTGTCGGGGTCGGCGGTGGCGGGCGCGGCCGGCTGAGCCGGCCCCCGCCGGACCATGGCTCGCGCGCTCGGTGTCGACCTGGGCGCGCGGCGCGTCGGACTGGCGCTCTCCGACCCCGCGGGGGTCCTGGCCACCCCTCGAGGGGTGCTCGAGCGCAGCGGCGACCCGGCGGCCGACCATCGGGCGATCGTCGCCCTCGCGCGCGAAGCTGGAGCCGACACCATCGTGGTGGGCCTGCCTCTCTCGCTCTCGGGCGACGTCGGGCCGGCGGCCCGAGCGGTGCTCGACGAGGTCCAGGCGCTCCGGGCGGAGGCTGGTGAAAGGATGCGGGTCCAGACCCACGACGAGCGGTTCACGACGGTCGTGGCCGAGCGCGGCTTGCGCGCGTCGGGCACCCGCCGCCGTCGCCGGCGCGCCGTCGTCGACGAGGCCGCGGCCACCGTGATGTTGCAGTCGTATCTCGATCGGGGCGCCGCTCGGTGAGCGACCACCGCCGTGAGTTCGACGACCGCGACCCACCCGACCGGGTCGACGGCGGGGGCGCCGTCCCGGGCCGCGTCGCGCCGGCGCGGCCGGTGGCGCCGCCGCGCCGGTCGTCACCGCGCCAGGGCTCGGTGCCGCCCCCCAGCCCACCCGACCCCCGCTTCTGGCCCGACCGCAGCCGGCCCCCCGGTGCCACCGACCAGCCGCCGCGCCGCCGGCGGCCCGAGCCGCGGCACGCGCCCGACGCCGACGAGCTCGACGCCCACGACGTTCCCGGGGGCGGGGTCGGCGTCGCAACGGCCGTCGGGGGCGACGCACTCGACACCCGTGCCGGGCGCCGGGCCGCCGAGCGCGCCGCCCGCGCCCAACGCAAGCGCCACCGCCGCCGGAGCGTCGCCGCGCTGCTCATCGTGGGCGTCCTCGTGCTCCCGTTCCTCGTCGCGGCCGGGTGGTTCGTGTACCAGCTCAACCCGCCCGGAGGCCCGGGCGCCACGGTGCGGATCGAGATCGAAGAAGGGTGGGGCATCTCCGAGATCGCCGACGAGCTCGAGAGCAAGGGGGTGATCGGCTCTGCGCTCGCGTTCGAGCTCTACGCCAAGGCGCGCAGCGCCGGGCCCTTCCGCGACGGGCCCTACGAGCTGCGCACGAGCCTCGGCGTGCGTGACGCGGTGTCGGAGCTCGAGGCCGGGCCCGTCCGAGGCGGGGCGGCCGACCTCGAGCTCGTCCTCGCGCCCGGCCTCACGCTCGAGCAGATCGCGCAGCGGGTCGGGGAGCTGCCCGGTCGCGACGCCGCCACCTTCCTCCAGCTCGCCCAGTCGGGGCAGGTGCGTTCGCGCTACCAGCCCACGGGTGTGAGCTCGCTCGAGGGCATGCTGTTCCCCGACACCTACCGGATCGCGAACCAAGACGGGAGCGAGGAGGACGAGCTGGCGATCCTGCAGAGGCTCGTCGCCGAGTTCGACGAGCGCGCCGCCGCCGCCGGCATCGACGCCGCACCCACCGTGATCGGGCGCACCCCGTACGAGGCCATCGTGATCGGGTCGCTGATCGAGCGCGAGGCGGGCGTGGACCAGGACCGTCCCCTCATCTCGGCGGTGATCGCCAACCGGTTGCGCGACGGCGAGCTGCTCCAGATCGACGCCGCCAACTGCTACGGCAAGCCCGGCGGGTGCGCCGACGCCCCGCTGACCGACGCCGACAAGCAGTCCGACTCCCCGTACAACACCTACCGGTTCCCCGGCCTCGTACCGACGCCGATCTCGAGCGTCGGCGAGGCGTCACTGCAGGCGGCACTGGCGCCGGCGGCGGTTCCGTACAAGTTCTACGTGATCGCCGACGAGTCGGGTGCGCACGCGTTCGCGGAGACGCTGGACCAGCACAACGCCAACGTCGCCGAGGCGCAGCGGAAGGGCCTCCTCTGATCACTGGCGCCACCCGGGTGGTCGGGGTGGTCGGCGACCCGGTACAGCACTCGCGGTCGCCGGCGATGCACAACGCCGCGTTCGCCGCGCTCGGGCTCGACTGGGTGTACGTGGCGTTCCCGGCGCCCGCCGAGCGGGGCGAGGCCGCGGTGCGGGCCGTGCTCGACCTCGGTCTCGCCGGGCTCAACGTCACCATGCCCCACAAGGCGGCCGCCGCCGCCGCCTGTGACGAGCTCACGCCCGACGCGGGTGCGCTCGGCGCGGTGAACACGGTCGCGGTCGAGGCGGGCGGTCTCGTCGGTCACAACACCGACGGCGCCGGCTTCCTGCAGGCGCTCGCCGACGAGAACGTCACCGTCGCCGGCACGCGCGTGCTGGTGCTCGGTGCCGGCGCCGCCGCCCGGGCGATCGCACTCGCGCTCGGGGGCGCCGGGGCCACCGTCACGGTGGCCGCCCGGCGGCTCGACGCGGCCGGCGCCGCCGCCGAGCTCGCGGGCGGCACCGCGATCGGTCTCGCCGACGCCGCGGTCGAGGACGCCGACGTCGTGGTGAACGCGACGCCGCTCGGCATGCGCGGCGAAGCGCCGCCGGTCGACACCGGCCGACTGCGGCCGGGCCAGTTCGTCTACGACACCGTGTACCCGGAGGAGACGCCGCTGCTGATCGCGGCGCGTGCGGCCGGGCTCGCCGCCGCCGGCGGGTTGGGAATGCTCGTGCACCAGGGCGCGCTGGCGCTGCAGCTCTGGACCGGCCGTCCCGCCCCGGTGGAGGTGATGCGGGCGGCGGCGGTCAGCGGTTGACGGCGCTGCTCGTCATCGCCTGCGCGGTGGTCGGTGCCGGCGCCGGCGCCGCGCTCGACGTCGTCGTGACGAGGGTGCCGGCCCGCCAGCCCGTCCTCGCGAGCGCGGCGCGCGCGGAGCTCCGGCCGGCACGGGCGCTGGCGCTGGCCGCGGCCTGCGCGGCGCTGTTCGGCGCGATGGCGGTCCGCTTCCAGGGTTCCTGGGCGCTGCCGGCCTACCTGGTCCTGAGCGCGGGGCTCGTCGCCCTCTCGCTCATCGACCTCGAGCACTACCTCCTGCCGAACCGCATCGTCTTCCCGCTCGCGGGGACGACGGTCGTGCTCCTGGGCGTGGCTGCGATCGGCGACGGCGAGGGCAGCGGTGCGCTGCTCCGGGCCCTCCTCGGCGCCGCCGCCGGTTTCGTGGCGCTCGGCGCGCTGCACCTGGCGTCGCCCCGCAGCATGGGATTCGGCGACGTGAAGCTCGCCTTCGTGCTCGGGCTCGGCCTGGGCTGGCTGGGCTGGGGCGAGCTCGCCCTCGGGCTCTTCCTGGGCTTTCTCTACGGCGCCGTCGTGGGCGTGGCGCTCATGGGCCTCGGCCTGCGGGGCCGCAAGGACCACGTCCCGTTCGGGCCGTTCCTGGCCGCCGGCACCCTCACGGGCGTGCTCTGGGGCGACGCGATCCTGCGCTGGTACGCCTGATTCCCACAGGATCGGGACCCCGCCCAAGTATCCTGAGGATCCCGTTCCCGCAGCTGAGAGGTGTGCGTGCTGCGCTTCCTGACCGCCGGGGAGTCGCATGGCCCGGCCCTGGTGGTCGTCGTCGAGGGACTCCCCGCCGGCCTCCCGGTCACCATCGACGAGGTCGCCGCCGAGCTGGCTCGCCGCCGGCTCGGCTTCGGCCGCGGGCCGAGGATGCGCTTCGAACGCGACGACGTCGAGTTCGTCGGCGGCGTCCGTCACGGTGCCACGCTCGGCTCGCCCGTGTCCCTGGTGATCCACAACACCGAGTGGCCCAAGTGGCAGGAAGAGATGTCGGCCGCGCCAGGGGTCACCGAGACGCCGCTGCGCCAACCCCGTCCCGGCCACGCCGACCTCGTCGGCATGCAGAAGTACGGCTTCGACGACGCCCGCAACGTCCTCGAACGCGCCAGCGCACGCGAGACGGCGGCGCGCGTCGCCGCCGGGACGCTGGCGAAGCGGCTGCTCGCCCAGCTCGGCACCACGGTGCTGAGCCACGTCGTGCAGCTCGGCTCCGTGCGGGCGTCGACCGAGCGCCGCCCCGGCCCCGACGACCTCGCGGCCGTCGACGACTCACAGGTGCGCTGCTTCGATCCCGACGCCGAAGCGGGCATGCTCGCCGAGATCGAGGCGGCGGCGAAGGCGGGCGATTCGCTCGGGGGCGTCGTGGAGGTGCTCGGCTACGGCGTCCCCCCCGGGCTCGGATCGCACGTGCACTGGGATCGCCGCATCGACGGCCTGCTCGCCCAGGCGCTCATGAGCATCCAGGCCATGAAGGCGGTCGAGATCGGCGAGGGCCTCGACGTCGCCGGCCGGCGCGGCAGTGCCGCCCACGACGAGATCGTGTGGGACGGCTCCACCGAGCGCTACGCCCGGGCCTCCGACCGCGCCGGGGGGATCGAGGGCGGCATGACCACCGGCAGCCTGCTGAGCGCGCGGGCGGCGATGAAGCCGCTGTCGACGTTGAACCGCCCGGTGCTGCGGACGGTCGACATGGAGACGAAGGCGGAGACCGTCTCGTTCAAGGAGCGCACCGACGTCACTGCCGTGCCGGCGGCGGGCGTGGTGGCCGAGACGATGGTGGCGCTCGTGCTCGCCAACGAGGCGCTGCGCAAGTACGGCGGCGACTCGCTCGCCGAGGTCGTCCGCAGCCACGAGGCCTACCTCGACTCGCTGCGATGACAGGCCCGCATCTCGTGCTCGTCGGGCTCATGGGAGCGGGGAAGTCGACCGTCGGCGCTCGCTGCGCCAAGCGGCTCGGCCGGCCGTTCGTCGACACCGACGATCTCGTCCAGATGGCTGCCGGCATGACCGTCGCCGACGTGTTCTCGCTCTATGGCGAGGGGCGGTTCCGGGCGCTCGAGCGCGAGGCGGTCGCCGACGCCTGCGCCTCGCCGCGGGCCGCCGTGATCGCCTGCGGGGGCGGGGCCGTGGGTCACGCCGACAACCGCCGTGTGGTGCAGTCGGCGGGGGTGGTCGTGTGGCTGCAGGCGCCACCCGAGGTGCTCGTCGACCGGGTGGGCCGCGGCTCGGCCCGAGCCGAGCGGCCGCTGCTCGTCGACGGTCCCGCGACCACCCTCGAGCGCCTTGCCATCGCACGCGCCGCCGCGTACGAGGCTGTCGCCGACGTGGTCGTCGACACCGGCGATCGGAGCGTCGACGAGGTCGTCGCCATGGTGCTGGCGGCGTACGACGCCCACCGGGATGGGGAACATTGAGGCGCGTGCGCGTCGACCTCGAGCCCGGCGGCTACGACGTCGTCATCGGTCCCGGCGCGCTCGCCGAGGCGGGCGGTCTCCTCGCCGGGCGCCGCCGGTGCGCGGTCGTGACCCAGGCGGCAATCGCCGAGCACCACGCGGGCGTGGTGCAGGCGGCCGTGCCGCGCTCGGAGGTCTTCCTCGTCGACGACGGCGAGGGCGCCAAGTCGCTCGGCACCGTGGAGAGCCTGTGCCGGCGTTTCGCGGCGTGGGGGCTCCTGCGGGCCGACGCCGTGATCGCCCTCGGTGGAGGCGTCGTCGGCGACGTCGCGGGGTTCGCCGCCGCCACGTACCACCGGGGGATCGACGTGGTGCAGGCGCCGACGACACTGCTTGCGATGGTCGACTCGGCGGTCGGGGGCAAGACCGGCGTGAACCTGCCCGAGGGCAAGAACCTCGTCGGCGCCTTCCACCAGCCCATCGCGGTGCTCGCCGACGTCGAGACGCTGGCAACGCTGCCCGAGCCCGAGTACCGAGCCGGGTTGGGAGAGGTCGCGAAGTACGCGTTGATGGGAGACGACGTGCTGACCGCGATGCTGCGCGAGCGCACGAGCGAGCTCCGTGAACGTCGCTCCGACGTCGTTGTCGAGGTGGTCGCACGCTGCGTCGCGACCAAGGCGGCTGTGGTGAGCGCGGATCCGTACGAGCGCCTCGGACGGCGCGCCACCCTCAATTACGGGCACACCCTCGCCCACGCGCTCGAGACCGTCGGCGCGTACTCGATCTCGCACGGCGAGGCCGTCGCCGTCGGCCTGGTGTTCGCGGGTGAGCTGGCGCGGGCGCTCGAACGCATCGACGCGGCCACGGCCGATGCTCACCGCGAGCTCGTCGCCTCCCTCGGGCTGCCCACGTCCACCCCTGGAGGGGCGAACGCCGCCGAGGTCGTCGACGTGATGCGCCGCGACAAGAAGGCGAGCGGCGGGCTCACCTTCGTGCTGCAGGGCGCGTCCGGCCTCGAGACGGTCGTCGACCCGCCGGCGCCCGCGCTCGAGCGCGCGCTGCGCGCCGTCGGGGTCGAAGGGTCCCGCTGATGGCGACGATCCTGCTCCTCTCGGGGCCGAACCTGAACCTGCTCGGTGAGCGCGAACCCGATGTCTACGGTGCCGACACCCTCGCCGACCTCGTCGCCGACGCCCGTTCCGTGGCCGAGCAGGCGGGCCACGAGCTCGAGCACCTCCAGTCGAACCACGAGGGTGAGATCGTCGACGCCATCCAGGCAGCGCGGGACCGGTGTGCCGCCGTCGTCATCAACCCGGGTGCGTTCACGCACTACTCCTACGCCGTCGCCGACGCCCTCGCCGCCTTCGACGGCGTGAAGGTCGAGCTCCACGTCTCGAACCCGTCGGCGCGTGAGGCCTGGCGGCGCACGTCGGTGGTCGCCCCCTACGTCACCGGCACGATCGCCGGGTTCGGGCGCGCCGGCTACCGCCTCGCGCTCGAAGCGGTCGTCGGTCGCCTCGGAGACGGGGCGTGAGCGAGCTCGACCTGCCGGCCGTCGACGTCGCCGGCCGCATGCCGCGGCTGCGGGCCCGCTTCGCCGACGCCGCCGTTGACGCGCTGCTCGTCACCCGTCTTCCCAACATTCGCTATCTCACCGGCTTCACGGGGTCGGCGGCCTTCCTGCTCGTGCGCGGCGACGACGCCGTCTTCGTGTCCGACGGCCGCTACGCCGAGCAGGCGTCCGAGCAGCTCCGGGCGGCCGGAGTCGAAGCCGAGGTGGTGATCCGCCCCAGCCATGCGGGCCAGCGCGAGGCGCTCGCCGAGGGCGCCACCGCGATCGGCCGACTCGGCCTCGAGGCCCACGACGTCACCTGGGCCCAGCAGCGGGCGTTCGCCAACGCCTGGTTCCCCCGTGCCGAGCTGGTCGCCACCGAGCAGCTCGTCGAGGCGCTGCGGCGCGTCAAGGACGAGGGCGAGGTCGCACGGATCCGGGCGGCGTGCGCGATCGCCGACGAGGCTCTGGCCGTGGTCACACCCACGTTCGCCGACGGGCCGACCGAGCGCGACGTGGCGCTCGCGCTCGAGTTCGAGATGCGGCGCCGGGGCGCCAGCGGCGTGAGCTTCGATCCCATCGTCGCGTCCGGTCCCAACGCGGCCAAGCCCCACGCTCGACCCTCGGACCGTCGTCTCCGGCACGAGGAGCTCGTCGTGGTCGACTTCGGCTGCGTCGTCGACGGTTACTGCTCCGACATGACGCGCACCGTGAGCGTGGGCGACCCCGGCCCCGATGCCCGGCGCGTGTACGACGTCGTGCTCGCGAGCCAGCAGGCCGGTCGCGCGGCCGTGCGCGCCGGCGCCGATTGTGCGGGGGTCGACCGTGTGTGTCGCAGTGTGATCGAGGACGCGGGGTGGGGAGACGCATTCGTGCACGGCACCGGGCACGGTGTCGGCCTCGAGATCCACGAGGCCCCGAGGGTGGCCGCGACCGCCCGTGATACGTTGGGAGCCGGCGACGTCGTCACCGTCGAGCCCGGTGTCTACCTCCGCGGCGTCGGCGGCGTGCGGATCGAAGACACCGTCGTCGTCACCGACGAGGGCGCTGACGCCCTCACCGCCTCCCCGAAGGAACTCGTCCTCCCGTGAGCGTGTCCACCAACGATCTCAAGAACGGGATGGCCCTGAACCTGCCCGAGGGGCTCGTCACCGTGGTCGAGTTCCAGCACGTGAAGCCGGGCAAGGGCGGCGCCTTCGTCCGCACGAAGCTCAAGAACTTCCGCAGCGGCGCGGTCGTGGAGAAGACGTTCCGTGCCGACGAGAAGGTCCCGCTCGCGGTGATCGACAAGCGCGAGATGCAGTACCTCTACCGCGAGGGCAGCGACTACGTGTTCATGGACACCGAGACCTACGACCAGGTCCACGTCGCGTCGGGTGACCTCGGCGATTCGGTGCGCTACCTCAAGGAGGGCGACACCGCGATCCTGCCCACCTACGAGGGCCAGATCGTGGGCGTGGAGCTCCCGGCCGCGGTCGAGCTCACCGTCGCCGGGACCGAGCCGGGGATCCAGGGTGACCGCGTCTCGGGCGCCCGCAAGCCGGCGACGCTGGAGACCGGTCTGGTCGTGCAGGTGCCGCTGTTCGTCGAGACCGGCGAGCGCGTCAAGGTCGACACCCGTACCGGGGAGTACCTCGCGCGCGCGTGAGGCGCGCCCAGGCTGATGTCGACCAGACGCGAGGCCCGAGAGCGAGCTCTCAGCCTCTGCTACGAGGTCGATGTGCGCGGGCTCCCTGCCGATGTCGTCCTCGCGGAGCTGCCGTCACCGCCGGAGGAGTACGTCGTCACGCTCGTGCGGGGTGTCGACGAGCACCGTGACGAGGTCGACGCGGTGCTGCGCAAGTACTCCGAGCACTGGGCGCTCGAGCGGATGCCACTCGTCGACCGGGCCATCCTCCGCATCGGCTGCTACGAGCTCGGATGGGAGCGCGAACTACCCACCGGTGTCGTCATCAGCGAAGCCGTCGAGCTCGCCAAGCAGTACTCCACCAAGGATTCGGGTCGCTTCGTCAACGGCATGCTCGGTCGCATCGCCGAGGACCTGAGGGCGCCCGAGTCGACACCATGAGCCGGCCGCGGCTCGCCACCGCGCCGGTGGAGGTCGAGCCGGTCGAGACGGTCGGCGAGCCGGAGCAGGAAGAAGCCGTCGACACGGATCGCCCCTGGCTCGTCATCGTGTGGAACGACCCGGTGAACCTCATGTCGTACGTCGTCTTCGTGCTCCAGAAGCTCTTCGGCTACTCGCGCAAGAAGGCCACTCGGCTCATGCTGCAGGTCCACCACGAGGGGAAGGCGGTGGTGTCCGACGGCACCCGGGAGAAGGCCGAGGCCGACGTCGCCCGCCTCCATGCCCACGGTCTGTGGGCCACCATGGAGCACCCGTCGTGAGCCGGCGATGAGTCCGCGGCGGTTCAAGTCGCAGGGTGAGGGCCTGCTCGTCACGCTCACCGCTCCCGAGGTGGATCTCCTCCGCAGCATCCCGGACGAGTTGCGTCCGGTGCTCGGGGCCGGTCGCGATCCCGACGACCCGGTGCGGGAGCGGCTTTTCCCCCGCGCCTACCTCGACCCCACCGAGGACCTCGCCGAGCAGGAGTGGCAGGACCTCGTGCACCCCGAGCTCATCCGTGAGCGACTGGCAGCGCTCGAACGGCTCGTGGCCACGCTCGACCGCGCCACCGAGCGCAAGGGGCGCTTCGAGGTCGAGATCGACGCCGACGAGGCCCAGGCCTGGTTGGGTGCCCTCAACGACGCCCGGCTCGCGCTCGGGACGCGACTCGGCGTCACCGAGGACCTCGACGCGACCGCCGTCGACGCCGACCATCCGGACGCCGCCGCGTTCGCGGTGTACGGGTGGCTCACCTGGGTCCAGGGCGACCTGGTCGAGACCCTGCTGGGCTAGACCGCGAGCGGCCGGGCGGCCCCGGGACCTTCGCCTCTGGCGCCCGGTCGGGCCCCGGCGCACGCTCGGGCCATGGGGGAGGTGTACGAGCGACTGAGCGCACTCGAGGCGTCGTACCTGGCGACGGAGTCGCCGGAGGCGCCGTTGCACGTGGGCTCGCTGGTGTTCTTCGACGGGGCAGCGTTCGTCGACGCAGACGGCCGGTTCCGGCTCGCGGAGGTGCGGGCGCACGTGGCCGGCCGGCTCGATCGCATCCCCGGGTTCCGTCGCCGGCTCATGAACGTGCCACTGGGCCGCCCCGTCTGGGTCGACGATCCCTCCTTCGACATCCGCCACCACGTGCGCCACCGGCAGCTGCGCCCGCCGGGAACGTTCGATCAGCTCGTCGCCCTGACGGTCCGCCTCCAGATGCAGCCGCTCGAGCGCGACCGCCCACTCTGGGAGCTGTGGTTCGTGAGCGGTCTCGCGGACGGCCGGGTCGCGGTGGTCGAGAAGATCCACCATGCTCTCGTCGACGGCGTCTCCGGGGTCGACGTCGCGGCCGCCATCGTCGATCTCTCTCCCGAGGTCGCCCCGGCGGAGCCGCCGGTCTGGACGCCGCGCCCGGCGCCGTCACCGGCGTCCGTGCTCGCAGCCCAGGCGGCCTCGGGCCTGGTCGGGACCGCGCGGACCTTGGGGTCGGTGGTCCGCCACCCGGCGCGGACGGCGGCGAAGGTCGCGACCCTGGCCGACGCCGTCCGCACGCTGGCCCGGCCGGACACGATCGCGCCGGGGAGCTCGCTCAACGCGCGCCGGCTGGGCCGGCGCCGGTCGCTCGAGCTCGTCGACGTCTCCCTCGCCGACGTGCAGGCGATCCGGCACGCGCTCGGCGGCACGGTCAACGACGTGGTGCTGGCCGCCGTCACCGGTGGACTCCGGCGGCTGCTCCAGCACCGCGGCGACGACGTCGACGGCCGGGCGCTGCGGGCGCTCGTCCCCGTCTCGATCCGGTCCGACGACGAGCACTTCCGGCTCGGCAACCGGGTCGCGGCCATGTTCGCACCGCTCCCGGTCGGCGACGGCGACACCGTCGACCGCCTGCGTACGATCCGTACCGCGACCCGTGAGGTCAAGGACCACCACCAGTCGGCGGCGACGAAGCTCTTCCTCCAGGCCGCCGATCACACGCCCGCGGTGATGCTCGGCCCCCTCAGCCGCTTCGGCGTCGAGCACCAGCCGTTCATCAACGTGATCGTGACCAACGTTCCCGGGCTCCAGCGACCCGTGTACCTGATGGGTGCGGCGATGCTCGAGGCCTATCCGATCGTGCCGCTCGCCGGGAGCCTCGTCGTCAGCATCGGGGTGGTCTCGTACAACGGGCAGCTCGGACTGGGGCTCTACGGCGATGCCGACGCCTGCCCCGACCTCGACGTGCTTGCCCGCGGTATCGAGCACGAGTTCCGGGTGCTCGTGCAGGCGGCACGGCTGGAGAACGGCTCGGCCGACGCGGCGTCGTCAGCCTGAGCGGGCGTCGAAGCCGACGAACTCGAACACGCGGACGCCCGCCCGCAGCGGCGGCGGGGAGATGCGCAAGCGATGGACGCCGACTCCGAAGAACGCATCGCCGGGCGCGTCGAACGCGATCTCGTCGAAGCCGCACTCGTCGAACCAGCCGCGGATGGTCAGCGTGAGGTCCGGCGGATTGCGATGCCGGGTCCAGACGACGGTCGCAGCCGGCGCGCAGAGCTGAGGTAGGAACGCGATCGTGCCGCGTACGTCGGCGTCGGCGACGTTGCCGAAGACGCCGCACGCCAGCACGACGTCGGCGGGGACGGCGCCGGCGTACGCGTCGGAGCGGGAGGCGTCGCCGGTGACGACCTCCACGCCGTCGAGCCCCGCGGCCCTCGCCGCCTGTCGGGCGCGGTCGGCGTTTCGCTCGTCGAGCTCGACGAGGCGCGCGACGACGTCGTCGCGGCGAGGATGGCCGTCGAGCACGCCCAGCAGATCTCGCCCTTGACCGGCGCAGATGCTCACCACTCGCACGCGCCCGGGCGGCACGGCGGCGAGCGCACCGCGGAGGTGATGCTGAACCGCCTGGAGCCGACGGTGCAGGGGGGAACCTGCGTCGTCGTAGGGCTCGTGCCAGGCGACCCAATCGTGGTCGGTCACGGCGCCGACGTCTGCGCAGGCATCGGTGTCATTCCTCGAGGTCCGTCACGGAGACCGATGCGGCGTTTCCTCGGTGGGTCTCGGCTCGACGATGACGAGCGGGATGTCACGTTCGGTGCGCGTCTGGTACTGGGCGTAGCCGCGGTAGGCCTCGACCACGCGGGGCCAGAGCTCCACCTTCTCGCCGGCGGTCGCCACGCGTGCTCGCATCGGACGGACCCTGCCCTGCATCGTCACGTCGACGTCGGGGTTGTCCCGGAGATTGAGGAACCAGGCCGGATGGTGGTCCCTGCCGCCGTACGACGCCACGAGCACGAGCGTGTCGCCGTCCTGGACCGGCGACGTCAGCATCGTCGAGCGCCGGGCGCCGCTCCTGCGGCCGACGGTCGTGAGCTCGAGCACGGGCATGCCGAAGCCCGAGCTCCCGATCCGACCGTTGGTGGCGCGGAACACGAGGCGATGGAACGCCGTGAAGGCCCGGATGGCGAGCACCCTCGGTTCGGGCACGCCCGGACGCTACTTCGTCGTCGTGCAGCGCGTAACGCGCGTCACGGTTCACCTCGCTCGCTGCCGGGACTGCACATGACGTAGATGCGTTCGCTCGGGTACTCGAAGCGGTAAGGGGGGCGCGTCGAGCACGACTCGATCGCGAAGCCCGCGGTGGCGAGTCCCGCGAGCAACTCGTCGGTCTGGAACAAGGTTGCGGCGATCTTGACGGGCCGGCCGTACCAGCTGTCGCGGTGCACCTCTCCGTGGCCGGCGTGCACCGCGAGCAGGAGCCGGCCGTCGGCCCGCAGCGCTCCCCGCAGCTCGGCCAGCGCCTGGGGGACCAGGCCGCGCGGGAGATGGATGAGCGAGTACACCGCGGCGATGCCGGCCAGGGTGCTCGATGCGACCGGGAGCGACAGCATGTCGGCGACGGCGAACGGGATCGCGGGCTGGCGCAGCCGGCCGATGGCCGCCATCCGGGCGGAGATGTCCACCCCGCCGACGTCGACTCCCCGGGCGGCCAGGAACGCGGCGACGTGTCCCGGTCCGCAGCCGACGTCGAGGACGAGACCGCGACCCGCGGTCGCCGCCGCGAACTCGGTGAGAAGGTCGCGGTCGAACGGCTTGCGGTCGAGCTCGGCGGCGAACTCCTCGGTGTAGCCGGAGGCGGCCCGGTCGTATCCGGCAGCGATGTCGCGTCGCGTCGGGAAGTCTCCCACGCGCAGATGGTCGTCGATCGGCCGCGGCGCGCGTGACGAATTCCCGCCGCCGGCCGAGCGGCGTGTCGTTACGCTGCCGATCGTGGGCGACTGGGACGAGGAGCAGCTCGATCAGGCACGGGAGCTCGCCGAGGTCATCACCGTCGCGTCGCTCGACGCCGACCGCTTCCGCGGTGCGACGCCCGACTGGTTCGGCCAAGACCGGATCTTCGGCGGCGTCGTCGTCGCCCAGGCGCTCAATGCCGCCATCCGGACCGTCCCCCACGGGCCACCGCCGCACTCGCTCCACGGCTACTTCCTGCGGGCCGCCCGGCCCGGCCCTCCGGTCGAGATCGGGGTCGAGCACGTGCGGGAGGGCCGGTCGTTCACGACCCGTCAGGTCGCGATGTCGCAGGGCGAGCGCCTCCTGTTCACCGCCACCTGCTCCTTCCACGGTCCCGAGCGAGGCCACGAGTACGAGCTCCCGGCGCCGGTGGTGCCTCCACCCGAGGACGTCGAGCCGGAACCGTTGGCACAGGGGCCCTTCGACGTGCGTGACGCCGGCCCGACGCGTATCCGCCCCGACGGGACGTACGCGTCGACCCGGCGGATGTGGGTCCGCTGTGCTCCGGCGCTGCCCCCCGAGCAGGCACTCCACACGTGCGTCGCCGCGTATCTGTCGGACATGACCGGCACCGCGTTTCGGCCCTTGAACCTCGGGGAGTGGGGCACCCACACCGACGCGAGCCTCGACCATGCCGTCTGGTTCCACCGTCCGGCGCGGGCCGACGAGTGGCTCTTCTACGACCTGCACGCGCTGGTGAACACCGCCGGGCGCAGCCTCGTACGCGGCACCATGTACCAGCACGGCCGGCTCTGCCTGTCGATGGCACAGGAGCTGCTCATCCGGCCGCTGGCACCCGAGGAAGGCGATTGAGCGTGCGGCGCGTGGTACCCTGACTCGAGCCGTGAAGGGGATCCCGAGAGGTCCCTACGGAGGAGTCCGATGACCGCGCCCGAAGCCGGAGTTCCGGCCGCGCAACCGAGCAGCCCGCCCGAGCCCCCTGACGGGGGTTCTTTTCTGCTCCGCGCCCGCGTCCTCGACGCCGAGGATCTCCGGCGGGCGTTCACCCGCATCGCCCACGAGGTCATCGAGCGGAACCACGGCGCCGAGCACGTCGTGCTCGTGGGCCTCTACACCCGTGGGCTCGCCGTCGCCCGGCGGCTCGCTGCCGTGATCGAGCGGGTCGAGGGCACGGAGGTGCCGGTCGGTGCCCTCGACGTCGCCTTCTACCGCGACGACATCGGGCTGCGGCCCGTCCAGCCGCTGGGGCCCACCGAGGTGCCCGTCGACGTGACCGGCAAGACCGTGGTGCTGGTCGACGACGTCCTCTTCACGGGTCGTACCGCCCGGGCCGCGCTCGACGCCCTCACCGAGCTGGGCCGGCCCCGGGCGGTGCAGCTGGCGGTGCTCGTCGACCGCGGGCACCGCGAGTTGCCGATCCGCGCTGACTACGTCGGGAAGAACCTCCCGACGAAGCGCAGCGAGGACGTGCGCGTGCGTCTCGCCGAGACCGACGGCCCTCCCTCGGGAGCCGCGCACGCAGACGGCATCGAGATCTGGGGCCCGCCCGAGGAGCAGGCGCGATGATCTCGACGTCGCCGCCCCGGCACCTCCTGTCCATCGACGACCTCGGTTCCGCGGGTCTCGACGAGATGCTCGAGCTGTCGGAGTCGTTCGTGGAGGTGAACCAGCGCGAGATCCCGAAGCTCCCCGCGCTCCGGGGCAAGACCGTCGTCTCGCTCTTCTACGAGGACTCGACGCGGACCCGCCTCTCGTTCGAGACCGCCGCGAAGCGCCTGTCGGCCGACGTGATGACCTTCACCGTCGGCAGCTCGTCGGTGCGCAAGGGCGAGAGTCTCCGCGACACCGTGCAGACCATCGGCGCCTACGGCGTCGATGCCGTCGTGGTGCGCCACCAGGCGGCCGGTGCACCGCGTCGCATCGCGGGGTGGATCGACGCCAGCATCGTGAACGCCGGCGACGGGCGCCACGAGCACCCGACGCAGGCGCTCCTCGACGTCCTGACGCTGCGGCGCCGTCTAGCGACCCGGACCTTCGACGGTCTCCGCGTCGCGGTCGTCGGCGATGCCCGCCACTCGCGCGTCGCGCGCAGCACGGCCAAGGCGCTCGCGGCGCTGGGTGCCGAGGTCACGATGGTCGGCCCGCCCACCCTGCTCCCGGAGTCGCTCGAGGGCTGGCCGTGCACCGTCAGCTACGAGCTCGACCCGCTCCTTTCCGAGGTCGACGTGGTGTACCTCCTGCGCCTGCAGCGCGAGCGCCAGAGCGAGGCCCTCTTCCCGTCGCTGCGCGAGTACACGGAACGGTACGGCCTCACCGTCGCACGGGCCGAGCGGCTCGAGCCCGACGCCGTGGTGATGCACCCGGGCCCCATGAACCGGGGCATCGAGATCGCGGCCCAGGTGGCCGACGGGCCGGCGTCGATCATCACCGAGCAGGTCACGAACGGGGTGGCGGTACGCATGGCGGTGCTCTGGTCGCTCCTCGGCTCCGGAGGCACGGTTGCCTGAGTCCCGCGACGAGCGCGACGAGGTGCTGATCACGGGCGGGCGCGTGGTCGACGCCACGGGGGAGCGCGCCGCCGACGTGCGCATCCGCGACGGCTTCGTGGCCGAGGTCGGCGCCGACCTCGACGCCGGCCCGGACGCCGTGGTGCTCGACGCCGCCGGCTGCGTGGTCGCTCCCGGTCTCGTCGACCTGCACGTGCACCTACGGGAGCCGGGAAACGAGGAAGCCGAGACCATCGAGAGCGGGACTCGCGCCGCCGCGCTCGGGGGCTTCACCGCGGTGGTGGCGATGCCCAACACCGAACCGCCGCTCGACGAGGCCGCCGTCGTGGCCTCGGTCCTCGCGGCCGGCGCGCGCGCCACGTGCGACGTCGCCGTTGCCGGCTGCATCACGAAGGGGCGCGCCGGGATCGAGCTGGCCCCGATGGGGGAGCTTCATGCGCTGGGTGTGCGCATCTTCACCGACGACGGCAGCTGCGTCGCGTCGGCGGCGGTGATGCGGCGGGCGCTCGAGTACGCACGTTCGCTGCCGGGCGCGGTGCTCGCCCAGCACGCCGAAGACCCGACGCTCGCCGGCGGCGGACACATGCACGAGGGGGCGTGGTCCAGCCGGCTCGGGATCCCGGGGCGGCCTGCGGCGGCGGAATCGATCATCGTGGCGCGTGACGTCGCGCTGGCGGAGCTCACCGGAGCGCCGATCCACGTGCTCCACCTGTCGACCGGGGCCGCGGTCGCGCTGGTTCGCGACGCCAAGGCCCGGGGGCTGGCGGTCACAGCCGAGGCCGCGCCACACCACTTCACGCTCACGGACGCCGAGTGCGCCGGCTTCGACCCTCTGTACAAGGTGCACCCGCCCCTGCGGACCGATGCCGACATCGAGGCGATCAAGCAGGGCCTCGCCGACGGCACCATCGATGCCATCGCCACCGACCACGCGCCCCACGCGCCCGAGGCCAAGGAACGCCCGTTCGAGGAGGCGCCGCCCGGGATGCTCGGCCTCGAGACCGCCCTCGCGCTCACGCTCAGCGAGCTGGTCGCACCGGGCACCATCACGCTGGCGCAGGCGTTCGCGTTGCTCTCGTGGCAGCCGGCCGCGATCGCCGGTTTGGGCGAGCACGGCGGCCCGATCGCGCCCGGCCGCCCTGCGAACGTCTGCGTCGTCGACCTCGACGCCGCCTGGGAGGTCGATCCCGCGCGCCTCGCGAGCAGGTCGCGCAACACCCCGTACGCCGGCCGCAAGCTCGAAGGTCGGGTCCGTCACACGGTGCTCCGGGGCGAGCCGGTCGTCGTCGACGGGATGGTGCAGCGGTGACGAGGACCGAGGCGGTGTTGATCCTGCGCGACGGAACCCGCTTCGAGGGCGAGGCTGTGGGGCATGTCCCCGAGGCCGGGGCCGTCGCCGCCGGAGAGGTCGTGTTCAACACCGCGCTCTCGGGTTACCAGGAGGTCCTCACCGACCCCTCGTACGCCGGACAGATCATCACGTTCACGTATCCCCACATCGGCAACTACGGCGTCAACGACGACGACGCCGAGAGCCGGCGGCCGTTCTGTGGCGGCGTCGTGGTGCGCGACCTCGCCCGGCGCGCCAGCAACTGGCGGGCGATCCACGGCCTCGACGAGTACCTGCGGCGTCACCGCCTTCCCGCCATCGCCGGCATCGACACCCGCCGCCTCACCCGGTACCTGCGCGAGCACGGCGCGCTGCCCGGCGCGTTCGGCACCGACGAGGCGACGGTACGGGCTGCGGCCGCCGCGGGCGCGGGCACGGAGGGTCTCGACCTGGTCGCGGCCGTGACCACCGACACCCCGTACGAGGCCGGCGATCCCGATTCCGAGTTCCACGTGGTGGCCTACGACTTCGGCATCAAGCGCACGATCCTGCGCCATCTCGAGTCCGCGGGCTGCTACGTCACGGTGGTCCCCGCCTCGACGCCCGCCGCCGACGTGCTCGCCCGCGACCCCGACGGCGTCTTCCTCTCCAACGGGCCCGGCGACCCCGAGCCGCTCGCCTACGCCATCGACAACGCCCGCGCCCTCGTGGGCGAGGTGCCAGTCTTCGGTATCTGCCTCGGGCACCAGATCCTCGGCCTCGCCCTCGGCGCCGAGAAGATCAAGCTCCACTTCGGCCATCACGGTGCGAACCACCCGGTGCGCCACGAGGCCAGCGGACGCGTGGAGATCACCAGCCAGAACCACAACTACGCCGTCGACCTCACGGGGGTGCGCGGGGTGGAGCGGACCCACGTCAACCTCAACGACGGCGTCTGCGAGGGGTTCCGGGTGCTCGACGCGCCCGCCTTCGGGGTGCAGTACCACCCGGAGGCCGGTCCGGGGCCCCACGACACCCGTTACCTGTTCGACGAGTTCACCGGCCTCATGGCCGCGACCGCATGACCATGCCGCGCCGCGACGACCTCCGATCGATCCTGGTGATCGGGAGCGGTCCGATCGTCATCGGTCAGGCATGCGAGTTCGACTACTCGGGCACGCAGGCGTGCAAGGTGCTGCGTGACGAGGGCTACCGGGTGGTCCTCGTCAACTCGAACCCGGCGACCATCATGACCGACCCGGAGTTCGCCGACGCCACCTACGTCGAGCCACTCGATCTCGCGAGCGTGACTCGCGTCCTCGAGCAGGAGCGACCCGACGCAGTGCTCCCGACGCTCGGCGGTCAGACCGCGCTCAACCTCGCGGTGGAGCTCGACGAACACGGCGTGCTCGAGCGCCTCGACATCGAGCTGGTGGGCGCGGGCATCGAGGCGATCCGCACCGCCGAGAACCGTCAGCAGTTCAAGGCGGCGATGGAGGAGATCGGCCTCGCGGTGCCGCGGTCGGGCTTCGCGTACACGCTCGACGAGGCCCTGGCCGTCGCCGAGCAGGTGGGATACCCCCTGATCGTCCGGCCGTCGTTCATCCTCGGGGGCGGCGGCACCGGCATCGCCCACGACGCCGACGAGATGCGCGCCGTGGCCGAACGTGGTCTCGCCGCCAGCCCGGTCTCGGAGATCCTGGTCGAGCAGTCGGTGCTCGGGTGGAAGGAGTACGAGCTGGAGGTCATGCGGGACCACGCCGACAACGCGGTGGTCGTCTGCTCGATCGAGAACCTCGACCCGATGGGCGTGCACACCGGCGACTCCATCACGGTCGCGCCCGCCCAGACCCTCACCGACGTCGAGTACCAGCGGATGCGCGACGCAGCCTTCGCGTGCATCCGCCGGATCGGGGTCGACACCGGCGGCTCCAACATCCAATTCGCTGTCGACCCCGCCGACGGGCGCCAGCTCGTCATCGAGATGAACCCGCGCGTCTCGCGCTCGAGCGCGCTGGCCAGCAAGGCCACCGGGTTCCCCATCGCCAAGATCGCCGCCAAGCTCGCGGTCGGGTACCGCCTCGACGAGGTGCTCAACGACATCACCGGCGAGACCCCGGCCTCGTTCGAGCCGACGATCGACTACGTCGTCACCAAGGTGCCGCGGTGGGCGTTCGAGAAGCTCCCGGGCTCGGCGCCGGTGCTCGGCACGATGATGCAGTCGGTCGGCGAGGCGATGGCGATCGGGCGGACCTTCCCCGAGTCGCTGCAAAAGGCGCTCCGCTCGCTCGAAACCGGTCGGTACGGGCTCAACTGCGATCCCGCCGAGCAGGAGTGGGACCGCCGCTCCGACGACGACCTCGTCGTCGCGTGCGCGGTGCCCGCGCCCGACCGGATCTTCGCCCTCGAGGCCGCCCTGCGACGAGGCGTGACGGTCGAGCGCCTGGCCGAGAAGACCGGCGTCGACCCGTGGTTCCTCGACCAGATGGCCCAGATCGCCGAGATGCGCGTGGAGCTCGGCGGGTGCGGGCTCGAGACGACGACGCGGCCGCGGTGGCGAGCGGCCAAGCGGCTCGGGTTCTCGGATGCCCAGCTCGCGTACCTGTGGGGCGTCGACGAGGCCGACGTGCGCGCCGCTCGGCTCCGCGCCGGTGTGGGCGTGACCTACAAGACGGTCGACACCTGCGCGGCGGAGTTCGCCGCCGACACCCCGTATCACTACGGAACCTACGAAGACGAAGACGAGGTCGCGCCCCTGCGGCGGCCGGCGGTGGTGATCCTCGGGAGCGGACCGAACCGCATCGGGCAGGGCGTCGAGTTCGACTACTGCTGCGTCCACGCCGCCTTCGCGCTCTCCGCCGCCGGCTACGAGACGGTGATGGTCAACTGCAACCCCGAGACCGTCTCGACCGACTACGACACGAGCGACCGCCTCTTCTTCGAGCCGCTCACGGGGGAGGACGTCCTCAACCTCTGCGAGGCCCTGGCGGCCCGAGGCGAGCTCGCCGGCGTGATCGTCGCCCTCGGGGGCCAGACCCCGCTCAAGCTCGCCCACACCCTCGAGGCAGCGGGCATCCCCGTCTGCGGCACGAGCCCGGCGTCGATCGATCTCGCCGAAGACCGGGAGCGCTTCAACGCGCTCTGCGACCGTCTGGGCGTCCCCCAGCCTGCGGGGGGTACCGCCGCCGGTGCCGAGGCCGCCCGCGCCGTCGCCGCCGAGGTCGGGTACCCGGTCCTGGTGCGGCCGTCCTACGTGCTCGGCGGCCGGGCGATGCAGATCGTGTACGACGCCGGCGCGCTCGACGCCGCCATGGCCGAGCTCGCCGCCACCGGGACTCTGGGGCGGGAGGGCGGCCTGAGCGCCTCGCGACCGGCGCTGATCGACCGCTTCCTGGAGGACGCCGTCGAGGTCGACGTCGATGCGCTGCGCGACGGCGCCGGCGAGATCCTCGTCGGCGGGGTGATGGAGCACATCGAAGAGGCGGGCGTGCACTCGGGCGACTCCGCGTGCACGATCCCCCCGGCGACGCTCGGGTCGGATGTCGTCGACGTGATCGAGCGCCACACCCGCGCGCTTGCCGACGCCCTCGACGTCCGGGGGCTCATCAACGTCCAGTACGCGGTGAAGAACCGCGAGGTGTACGTGCTGGAGGTGAACCCGCGGGCGAGCCGGACGGTGCCGTTCGTCGGGAAGGCGACGGGCGTCCCGCTCGCCAAGCTGGCGGCCCGGGTGATGCTCGGCACCACTCTGGCCGAGCTGCGTGACGAGGGGCTGCTGGCCGCGAGCGCTCGCGGCGGGGCCGCCGAGGGCGGACACGTCGCGGTCAAGGAGGCGGTGCTGCCGTTCGCGCGGTTCCCCGACGTGGACACGATCCTCGGGCCCGAGATGCGCTCCACCGGCGAGGTGATGGGCATCGACCGCTCCTTCGGTCTCGCCTTCGCCAAGAGCCAGGCCGCCGCCGGCAACCGCCTGCCCGACCGGGGCACGGTCTTCCTGTCGCTCGCCGATCGCGACAAGCCCGCGGGCCTCCTCGCCGCCCGTCGCTTCGCCGAGCTCGGCTTCTCGCTCGTGGCGACCGGAGGCACCGCCGCCGCCCTCGAGGCGGAGGGGATCCCGGTGGACGAGGTCGTCGCCAAGGTGGGGGAGGCGGGCGTCGACGCCGTCGACCTGATCTCGTCGGGCAAGGTCGATCTCGTCGTCAACACCCCCCGGGGCCGCGGGCCCCGCGCCGACGGCGACCACATCCGCCGGGCGGCCACGCTGCACCGGGTGGCGTGCCTCACCACGGTGGCGGCCGCCCGGGCGGCCGCCGCCGGGATCGCCGAGTGGACCACCCAGGTCGCGACCGTGCGCTCGCTCCAGCAGTACCACCGCGACGGCCAGCTGCGGCTGGAGGTGTGAGGTGACCCGTCGCTCCTCCCGGCCCTGGCGTACCAGGACCACGCGCGACGCGGTGCTGCGCCGGACGCCGGATGCGAGCGTCCGCTTGGGGCCGCTCGTGCTGCCGGGCCCGATCGTGGCGGCGTCGGGGACCTTCGGGCACGGCGACGAGGTGGCCCGCCTCTGCGACCCCGCGGAGCTGGGGGCGGTGACCGTGAAGTCGCTGGCCCCGTACGAATGGCCGGGCAACCCCGCCCCCCGCCTCCACATGACCGACGCCGGGATGCTCAACTCGGTCGGGCTCGAGGGGCCGGGCGTCGAGACGTGGGTGTCGGAGGAGCTCCCGGCCCTGCGGGCGCGAGGGGCACGCGTGATCGCATCGGTGTGGGGGCGCACGGTCGACGACTTCGCGGTGGCGGCGAAGATGCTCCACCCTGCTCGGAGCGAGCTGGTGGCCGTGGAGGTCAACGTCAGCTGTCCCAACCTCGAGGACCGCTCCCGGATGTTCGCCCATGCTCCCGACACGACCGCGGCGGCGGTGGGCGCGGTGGCCGACGCCGGTCTCGGGCTACCCCTCTTCGCGAAGCTGTCCCCCAACATCGCAGACCTCACCGACGTCGCCGCCGCATCGCTCGGCGCGGGCGCCACCGGCCTGACCCTGATCAACACGGTGATCGGTCTCCTCGTCGACGCCGAGCGCCGCCGGCCGGTCCTCGGTGGGGGTGGGGGAGGGCTCTCGGGACCCGCGATCAAGCCGGTCGCCCTGCGCATCGTCGCCGACGTCGCGCGCGCGTATCCGGACGTGCCGATCATCGGGACCGGTGGGGTCACGACCGGTCTCGACGCCGTCGAGATGCTGATGGCGGGAGCCAGCGCCGTGGGTGTCGGCACCGCGACCTTCCACGACCCGCGCGCGGCGTTGCGGATCGGGCGCGAGCTCGCCGACTGGTGCCTCGCGCATGGCGTGGATCGTGTCTCCGATCTCACCGGCGCGATGGAGTACGGCGATGCCTGAAGCAGCGCCGCCCGAGGTTCGCGACCGGCTCACCCTGCCCCTCGACGTCGGCGACCTGGACGCCGCCCTCACGATGGCCGGGCGGGTGGCCCCGTGGTTCGGCATCGCCAAGGTCGGTCACGAGCTCTTCGCGGAGGCGGGGCCGGCGGCGATCGAACCCTTGCAGGCGCTGGGCTTCCGGGTGTTCGCCGACCTCAAGTACTACGACATCCCCACCACCGTCGAGCGGGCCGCCCGGGCCATCGGCCGGCGCGGGGTTCAGTTCCTGAACTTCCCGGCCGTGGGCGGGGAGGCGATGCTGCGCGCCGGCATCGCCGGTCTTCGCGAGGGCGCACGCGAAGCGGGTCATGCACCGCCCATGGCGCTCGCGGTCACGGTGCTCACGAGCGAGACGCGCGCCGACGCGTTCGACGAACGTCTCGAGACCGCGGCGCGCGCCGGCTGCGACGGGGTCGTGTGCTCCGCGCACGAGATCGCCGCCGTACGCGCGCGCGACGCGGGGCTGACGACGATGGTTCCCGGCATCCGTCTCGCCGGCGGCGACCACCAAGACCAAGCGCGGGTCGCGACTCCGGAGGAAGCCACGCGCGCGGGCGCCGACTGGCTCGTGGTCGGCCGCCCCGTCACCGCTGCCCCCGACCCCCAGGCGGCCGCGGCGACGGTCGCACGCTCGGTTGCCGCCGGACTCGCGTCGCTCGCATGACGAACGCGGCCGCGTCGTGCGCGGTCGTCGACCGATCTCCGACCGGTTGCCCGTACGGAGGCCGTGCGTATACTGACGCCTCGTCCGTCGGACAGGTCTGCGTCCGGGGTCGATCGCCACGGTCGTCGCGGCGGTCGCAGCACATGGAGGTCGCCCGGAATGCCGCTCCCGCCCTCGCTCACCCCGGAGCAGCGCCAAGCTGCCCTGGAGAAGGCGGCCGCTGCCCGCCGGCAGCGCGCCGAGGTGAAGGAGAAGCTCAAGATGGGCTCCCTGACGCTGCCCGAGCTGTTCGAGCAGGGCGACCGCGACGAGACACTGGCGAAGCTGAAGGTCGTGAGCGTGCTCGAGTCGCTCCCCGGCGTCGGCAAGGTGCGGGCCCGGCGCCTCATGGAGGAGCTCGACATCAGCGAGAGCCGCCGCCTTCGCGGGCTGGGTCGCAACCAGCGCGAGGCGCTCCTCGCCCGCTTCGGCTGATCCGACCGGCCTGATTCGATCGGGCAGGCCCCCGCTGGCGGTACTCCTCGTCGTCGCCGGGCCCTCGGGGGTCGGGAAGGGCACGATCGTGCGCCGCCTGCTCGAGCGCCGACCGAACCTCTGGGTCTCGGTCTCGGCGACGACACGCGCCCCGCGCGAGGGGGAGGTCGACGGCCGCGACTACCGGTTCCTGAGTCGCGGTGAGTTCGATCGTCTCCGCGCAGAGGGCGGCTTCCTCGAGTCCTTCGACGTGTACGGCGACCTGAAGGGCACGCCGCGGGAGCCCGTGGAGGAGCACCTCGCGGCCGGCGACGACGTCCTCCTGGAGGTGGACGTGCAGGGGGCGATGGCGGTGCGCGAGGCGTTCCCCGAGGCCGTGCTCGTCTTCGTCCGCCCACCGTCGCGCGCGGCGCAACGTGAACGCCTGCTGGGGCGCGGGCAGGACGACCCGGGCGCGGTGGAGCGCCGGTTGGCCGCGGCCGAGGCCGAGGAGGCGCTCGCGGAGCGCTTCGACGAGGTCGTCGTCAACGACGACGCCGATCGGGCCGCGGCCGAGGTCGCGGCTATCCTGGAGCGCTACCGGCGGGCGCGGCGCTAGGCCGCTCGCGCCCTGCCACATTTGCGAGACCGGCGGGAGCGCCGGTGACACGGAGGATCCGATGCCCGACCGCAGAGCTTCACTCATGGAGCCCCGCATGGAGAACCTGCTCGCCCGGACCAACTCGAAGTTCACGTTGGTCACGCTGGCGGCCCTGCGGGCCCGCGAGATCAACGACTACTACAACCAGCTCGGCGAGGGTCTGGGCAAGATCGTGCCGCCCCAGGTGACGTCGGTCTCCCGCAAGCCCCTCTCGATCGCCCTCGAGGAGATCGAAGCGGACAAGATCCATGCCGTCCCGCTCCCCGAAGAGGGGGAGGAGGCCGAAGAGGCGGAGGAGGCAGCCGAAGAGGCGGGAGAGGCCGAGCTCGCCGCCGTCACCGACACCGGCGAGGAGCCGGCCGAGTAGGCCTCGGCCGGTCGGGACCCCACGTCCCCATCGGATGCCCACCTCCGCTCCCGCCGATCCGGTCGCGGCCTTGCGGGGCCGCCGCGTCGTGCTCGGCGTCACCGGCGGCATCGCCGCCTACAAGGCGGTGGAGGTCTGCCGCCGGCTCGTCGACGCCGGCGCGCACGTCGCTCCCGTCCTCACCGACGACGCGCTCCGCTTCGTGGGTGCGCTCACGTTCTCGGCGCTGGCGTCGGAACCGGCGCGCACCTCGCTCTTCGACGGTCCCGATCCGATCCCGCACACCCGGCTGGGCCAGTCGGCCGATGTGGTCGTGGTCGCCCCCGCCACCGCCAAGCTGCTGGGCAAGTACGCCGCCGGCATCTCCGACGACCTCCTGACGGCGACGCTCCTCGCCACGCGCGCACCGGTGCTCGTCGCGCCGGCGATGCACACCGAGATGTGGGAGCACCCGGCGGTTCGAGAGAACCTGGCGACCTTGCGGCGCCGGGGCGTGCACGTCGTCGACCCGGAACGCGGCCGCCTCGCCGGTGGCGACGAGGGTGAGGGCCGCCTGGCCGACCCGGCCCGCATCGTGGCCGGCGCGGCGGATGTGCTCGCTCGCGGTGGCGATCTCGCCGGCCTGCACGTGCTCGTCACGGCCGGCGGCACGCGTGAGCCGCTCGACCCGGTCCGGTTCGTGGGGAACCGGTCGTCGGGGAAGATGGGTCACGCCGTCGCCGACGCCGCTGCGCTGCGGGGCGCGGCCGTCACGCTCGTCACGACCACGAACCGCCTCGCGGCCGATGCCGTCGAGGTCGTGCGGGTCGACACCGCCGACGAGATGGCGGACGCGGTCCTGGCTCGCTTCGCCGAGACCGACGTGGTGGTGATGGCGGCGGCGGTGGCCGACTTCCGGCCCAAGGCCCGCGCCCACACGAAGCTCAAGAAGTGCGACGGCGTCCCCGAGGTGGTGCTCGAACCGACCCCGGACATCCTCACGGCCCTGGGGGAGCGCAAGGCGCCTCACCAGCTGCTGATCGGATTCGCGGCCGAGACCGACCGGGTGCGGGAGCAGGCGATGGCCAAGCTGGCGGCCAAGCGGGTCGACCTGATGGTCGCCAACGACGTCTCCGCGGCCGACGCCGGCTTCGAAGTCGACACGAACCGGGCAATTTTGCTGTACTCGTCCGGTTCTGCAGAGGAGACACCGCTCATGGCCAAGCGGGATCTGGCCGATCTCCTCCTCGATCGAATTGCCGCTCGGCTGGCGGGGAGCGGCGGCGGCAACGAGCGGAGCCAGTAGCGCCTGCGGGCCGGGGACCCCGGGCCCGCAACGAGTGAGCGAGCAGGCAGGAAGGATCTCAGTGAGCCAGAACTTCACGTTCACGTCGGAGTCGGTGACCGAGGGCCACCCCGACAAGATGTGCGACCAGATCAGCGACGCCGTCCTCGACGCCATCTACGAGGACGACCCCGAGAGCCGGGTGGCGTGCGAATCGCTGTGCACCACCGGCATGGTGGTCGTGGCCGGCGAGATCAGCACCACCGCGTACGTCGACATTCCCCGAGTTGTGCGCGACACCGTGAGGAGCATCGGCTACACCGACGCCGCCTACGGCTTCGACGGCACCACGTGCGGCGTGATCACCTCGATCGACGAGCAGTCGCCCGACATCGCCCAGGGGGTCGACAAGGCCTACGAGCTGCGTGCCGGCGAGGCCGACTACTACGACGAAGTGGGCGCGGGCGACCAGGGCATGATGTTCGGCTACGCGTGCGACGAAACCGACGACCTGATGCCCATGCCCATCTGGCTCGCACACCGGATGGCGCACCGGCTGTCGGAGGTCCGCAAGGCGGGCGTGCTGCCCTACCTCCGCCCCGACGGCAAGACCCAGATGACGATCGACTACGAGGACGGCGTCCCGAAGCGGCTGCGCACCGTGCTCATCTCGACCCAGCACCAGCCCGGGATCGACATCGAGACGCTCCTGAAGCCCGACCTCGAGGAGCACGTCATCCGGCCCCTGCTGCCGCCCCAGTTCGCCGGCGACTCCTTCGAGGTGCTCACCAACCCCACCGGCACCTTCGAGCTCGGTGGCCCGCACGCCGACTGCGGGCTCACGGGCCGCAAGATCATCGTCGACACCTACGGCGGCATGGCCCGTCACGGGGGCGGCGCGTTCAGCGGCAAGGACCCCACGAAGGTCGACCGCTCCGCGGCCTACGCCGTGCGCAACGTGGCCAAGAACGTCGTCGCCGCCGGAATCGCCAAGCGCTGCGAGGTGCAGGTGGCGTACGCCATCGGCGTGGCCCGGCCCGTGTCGGTGATGGTCGAGACCTTCGGCACGTCGGAGATCGACCCGCTGAAGCTCGGCGAGCTCATCAACGACCACTTCGACCTGCGCCCGGCCGCGATCATCGAACGGTTGAAGCTGCGTCGCCCGATCTTCCGGCGTACGGCCGCGTACGGGCACTTCGGTCGACCGGAGAAGGACTTCACCTGGGAGCAGACGAACGAGGCCGAGGCGCTACGCGAGGCGGCGGAGTCGCTGGCCTAGCCGACGCCGCGCCCCGCGAGCGAGTCTGCCGCGTACGTCCCGACGTTCCTGCGGTCGACCGCGTCTTCGACTACCGCGTGCCGGCCACCCTGGCCGCGGCCGTGCGCGTGGGGACGATCGTGCGGGTGCCCCTGCACGGCCGGCGGGTGCGCGGGTGGGTGATGGCCGACGACGTCGAGCCGGAGACCGGCCGGGCCCACCTCCTCCCACTGGCCAAGGTCGTGTCGGCAGGCCCTCCCGCCGAGGTCGTCGCGCTCTGCGAGTGGGCGGCATGGCGCTACGCCGGGCCCGTCACCGCGCTGCTCGCGGCCGCCTCGCCTCCCAACGTCGTCGCACCCGAGGCCGAGCCCGAACGGGAGGCGGCGGTGTATCCGAGCGCGGCGCTGCCCGACGTCGTCGTCCGGGCCCGCGAGCGGGCGCGATCGGTGCTGGCGTGGCCACCGGCGGTCGACCGCCGTGAGCTGGTGCTCGGGCTGCTGGCCTCGGAGGGATCGACGATCGTCGTCGTCCCGGCGACGGCGCGCGTCCCGCTCCTCGTCCGCCAGCTCGAGCGCGACGGCCGCACCGCTCTCGTCGTGGGCAGTGAGCTCCCCGACGCCGAGCGGAGCGAGATGTGGGCCCGGGCGCGCGCGGGCGCGTGTGTGGTGGTCGGTGGCCGGTTGGCGGTGTTGGCGCCTGTCCCCGATCTGGCGGCGATCGTCGTCCTCGACGAGGGCGACGAGGCGCTCAAGGAGGAGCGGACGCCGGCGTGGAACGCCCGCGAGGTGGCGATCGAACGCGCCTCCCGGGGGGGTGCGCGGGTGACGCTCGTCTCGCCCGCGCCCACGGTCGACGCCGAGGAGGAGGCTGCGAGCGCGCTCCGGCCCGATCGGGCGCTCGAACGCTCGGGTTGGCCGGTGCTCGAAGTGGTCGATCCCCGCGACGACCAGCCCGGGCGCGCGCTGCTCACCACCCGGCTGACCACCGCTCTCCACGACGTCGTCGAGACACCGGGGGCGCGGGCGGTCTGCGTCCTCAACCGCAAGGGCCGAGCCCGGCTTCTCACGTGTGTCAACTGCGGCGAGCTGGCACGGTGCGAGCGCTGCGGCGCCGCCGTGGGCGAAGGCGTCTCGGGGCTCGAGTGCGCGCGGTGCGGCGCGACGCGACCGCACGTGTGCCTGGCCTGCCACGACGGGCGCCTGCGCGCCCGGCGCGTCGGGGCGACCCGCCTCGCCGAGGAGCTCGCGGCGCTCCTCCCTCGCGCACGCGTGGCGGAGGTGGGTGCCGGTGGCGACGTACCTGCCGACGCGCAGGTCCTCGTGGGGACCGAGGCGGTGTTGCACCGCGTCGCGCCCCGTCCGGCGGTGCTCGTGTGCGCGTTCCTCGAGTTCGACCAGGAGCTGTTGGCAACCCGGTACCGCGCCGCCGAGCAGGCGCTCTGGCTGCTCGTCCGCGCCGCCCGCCTCGTCGGTCCCCGCTCGGGGGCGGGCCGCATCCTCGTGCAGACGCGCGTGCCGGACCACGAAGTGCTGGTCGCCGCCCGGCACGCGAACCCGACCGCGGTCGTGGACGCCGAGCGAGCCCGCCGCCGGGCGCTCGGGTTCCCGCCCTTCGGCGGTCTCGCCGAGGTGAGCGGCGAGCCTGCCGCGGTCGCGGCCGCGTGCGCCGCGCTCGCCGGGCGGGGCGACCTCGCCGTGCTCGGCCCGAGCGGAGCGCCGCCGCGCGCGCTGGTGCAGGCGGAGAGCGCTCCGACGCTGTGCGACGCGCTGGCCGCGACCGATCTCTCGTCTGCCCGCGCTCACGGCCGTCTGCGCGTCGAGGTCGATCCCCTGCGGGTCTGAGCCGCGACAACCCACTGGTACCCTGGCCCCGATGGTCACGTACCCGATCCGCCTCTTCGGTGACCCCGTCCTCAAGCAGCGTTCGCGTGAGGTGCGGGAGCTCGACGCCGGTCTCGCCGGTCTCGTCGCGGCGATGTACGAGTCGATGTACCAGGCCGTCGGGCTCGGTCTCGCCGCGCCCCAGGTCGGCGTGCAGAAGCGCCTCTTCACCTATGACGTCGGCGAGGGCCCGTCGGTCTTGGTCAACCCCGAGATCGTCAACACCGAGGGCGAGCTGGTCTTCGAGGAAGGGTGCCTCTCGGTGCCGGGCTTCAGGTTCGAGATCGCGCGCCCGAAGCTCGTGACCGTGCAGGGCATCGATCTCGACGGCAAGGAAGTCGTGATCGAAGGCGACGACGTGCTCGGGCGGCTCTTCCTCCACGAGGTCGACCACCTCGACGGCGTCCTCCTGCTCGACCGGCTCGATCCCGACGAGCGCAAGCGGGCGTTGCGGGCCCTCCGCGACCAGGACCTGGTCGCGGCCGCGCGTCACCCGGAAGGTCAACCCGCGCTGTAGGCCGCCCGGGTCGGCCGCGAGCGGGGGAGCGCACGTGCGGATCGTCTTCCTCGGTACCCCCGACGACGCCGTGCCCACGCTGCACGCGCTCGTCGGCGCCGGGCACGACGTCGCGCTCGTGGTGACCCAACCCGACCGGCGGCGGGGCCGGGGCGCGGCCACGGGGCCGAGCCCGGTGAAGGCGGCGGCGCTCGAGCTCGGCCTCCCCGTGCGCTCCCCGCGCCGGGCGAGTGAGGTCGTCGACGAGGTGCGCGCCACCGGGGCGGAGCTGGGTGCGGTGGTTGCCTTCGGCCAGCTCCTTCCCGACGCGCTGCTCGAGTGCCTCCCACACGGCTTCGTGAACCTACACTTCTCGCTGCTCCCACGCTGGCGCGGGGCCGCCCCCGTCGAGCGGGCGATCCTCGCCGGCGACACCGAGACCGGCGTGTGCGTGATGCGGATCGACGCCGGGCTCGACACCGGCCCCGTCTTCGCCCGCGAACGGACTCCGATCGCGTCCGGGGAGACGGCCGGGGAATTGCGGGCACGTCTCGTCGAGATCGGTACCCGCCTGATGGTCGAGACGCTCCCGCACGTCCCCGAGCTCGACCCGCGGCCACAGGAGGGCGAGCCGACCTATGCCGACAAGCTGGAGGTGGCCGAGTTCGAGCTCGACTGGTCGCGCCCCGCCACCGAGCTCCTGCGCGTCATTCGGGCCGGCAACCCCCGCCCGGGGGCGTGGACGACCGTCGGGGGTGCCCGGCTCAAGATCTGGCGCGCCCGCATCGGTGACGACGGCGCGATCGAGCCACTCGAGGTCCAGCCCGAGGGCAAGCCGCACATGTCGTGGGCCGACTGGAAACGAGGACACGGGGCCGACGTCCGGCTCGGCCCGTGACGGCGCGGGCCGTCGCCCTCGACGTGCTCGTGCGCGTCGAGGGCGGCGCGTATGCCAACCTGCTGCTCGCCGCAGTGTTGCGCGACTCGGACCTCGACGCGCGCGACCGCGCCTTCGTGACCGAGCTCGTGTACGGGACGCTGCGGCGGCAGCGGACTCTCGACCACCTGCTGGCGTCCGCACTCGACCGCCCCCTGGCCGAGCTCGAGCCTCCCGTGCGGGCCGCGCTCCGGCTCGGTGCCGACCAGCTGCTCGTCGGCGTCGCTCCGCACGCAGCCGTCGGCGAGACGGTCGCGGCGAGCCCGAGGCGGGCGCGTCCGCTCGTCAACGCGGTGCTGCGCAAGCTCGCGGGTACCGGCCCGCCGTGGCCGTTGCCCGGCGGCGACGACCCGGCCGCGATCGGCGTCCGGCTCTCGTATCCCGACTGGATCGTGGAACGGATGGTCGCCGATCTCGGCCGGGCCGACGCGCTGGCGGTCCTGACGGCGGGGAACGAGGCCGCGCCGGTCACCCTGCGGCCCTTCCACGGGCAGGTCACGCCCGACGCGCTGGCGAGGGAGCTGGCGGAGCTCCCCGAGGCCACGGTCGAGCCCGGTGCACTCGGTACGGGCGCGGTGGTGGTGCGGGGCATCGGCGACGTCGGACGCCTCCCGGCGGTCGTGGAAGGCCGGGCCACGCCCCAGGACGAGGCGAGCCAGGCGGTCGTGACCGCGCTCGACCCGGAGCCGGGCCACGCTGTGCTCGATGCCTGCGCCGCGCCCGGCGGCAAGACCACCGCCGCCGCCGAACGGGTCGGTCACGCCGGCGTCGTGGTGGCCACCGACGTGCACGCGGCCCGCCTCCGGCTCGTTCGGCTCGCCGCTGCCCGGCTCCGTCTCGGCAACGTGCGCGCCGCCGTCGCCGACGGTCGGGCGCTCCCGGTGCGCACCCGCCGGTTCGATCGTGTGCTCGTCGACGCTCCGTGCACCGGACTCGGCGTGCTCCGGCGTCGCGCCGAGGCGCGGTGGCGGATCCGTTCCGAAGCCGTCGCGGAGCTCGCCGGGCTCCAGCGCACGCTGCTGCGCGAGGCCGCTGGTGCCCTCGCGCCCGGGGGCACGCTCGTGTACTCCGTGTGCACGCTGACTCGCGAAGAGACGCTCGGCGTCGACGCGTGGGCGGCCGAATCGCTCCCGGAGCTCGAGGCGCTCCCGCCCCCGGGCCCGCCATGGCGCTCGTGGGGGAGGGGCGCGCTCCTGCTCCCTCACGTCGCCGGCACCGACGGCATGTTCGTCCTGCGTCTCCACCGCAAGTCGCCCGCCCCCGGCCGGTAGCCTCGTGACGATGCCGGCGCAGAAGCTCGCACCCTCGATCCTCTCGGCCGACTTCGCCCGGCTCGCCCATGACGTCGACCGGGTGACCAAGCAGGCCGACCTCCTCCACGTCGACGTGATGGACGGTCACTTCGTGCCCAATCTCACGATCGGCCCGCCGGTCGTCGACTCGCTGCGCAGGTACACGGACCTGTTCTTCGACTGCCACCTCATGGTCGACAACCCGCGCGACCTGCTCACCGACTTCGCCAAGGCCGGCGCGGGCGGTTGCACCGTGCACATCGAGATCGGTGACCCGCGGGTCGCGTTCGACGAGATGCGCGAGCTCGGCCTGCGGGTCGGCCTCACCCACAACCCCGACACGCCGCTCGACGCCGTGCTCCCGTACCTCGAGGAGATCGACCTCCTGTTGTTCATGAGCGTGCATCCCGGCTTCGGCGGCCAGGCCTTCATCCCGAGCGTGCTCGACAAGGTGCGCGCCGCGCGCGGCATCGTCGACGAACGGGGGCTCGAGGTCGAGCTCGAGATCGACGGCGGCATCAACGTCGAGACCGCACCCCTCGCGGTCGACGCCGGTGCCGACATCCTCGTCGCGGGGAGCGCGATCTTCCACGCCGACGACCCGTCGGTGGCGGCGCGCCGGCTCCGGGAGGCGGCGTGGCCGAGCGCATCCTGATCGCCGACGACGACGACGACGTCCTCGACGCCATCAGGATCAACCTCGAGGTCGAGGGCTACGAGATCCATCTCGCGCACGACGGCAACGAGGTGCTGCAGCAGGCGCGGGCCCTGACCCCCGACCTGATCCTGCTCGACGTCGTGATGCCCGGCCCCGACGGCGTCGACGTGTGCCGAGAGCTGAAGGCCGACGCCCGGACGCGTGACGCCCTCGTCGTCTTCCTGACCGGCCGAGGCGCCACTCGCGACGAGGCGATCGGGCTCATCGCCGGCGCCGACGACTACATCGTCAAGCCGTTCGATCCCACCGATCTCATCGCGCGGGTGAAGCGGGTCCTCGCGACTCGCCATACGACGCCGCCGCGCGCCGAGGTCGCCGGGTTGCACGCCCGTGTGCTCACCGTCTCCGACGGGGTTGCCGCCGGGACCCGCGACGACCAGTCGGGGCGGGCGCTCGTCGATCGCCTCACCGGCGCCGGCTTCGAGGTCGACGAGCACCGTGTGAGCGGCGACGGCGTCGAGCCGGTCGCGACCGCGCTGCGCGACGTCGCGACCGGGTTCGCCGGGCTGGTCGTCACCACCGGCGGCACCGGCTTCGGGCCGCGCGACCTCACACCCGAGGCGACCCGGAGCGTGATCGACCGGGAGGCACCCGGTCTGGCCGAGGCCATGCGGGCAGCGAGCAACGCGCCCGGCCGGCCCTTCGGGATGCTCTCGCGGGGCGTGTGCGGCACGGTCGGTTCCGCCCTCGTGTGCAACCTCCCCGGCTCGGCCGCGGGCGCGCTCGACTGCCTCGACGTCATCCTGCCGTCGATCCCGCACGCCCTCGAGCTGCTCGCAGGCAAGCACGTGCACTGATCGGCGAGGTCGATCCGGCGCATCGCCCGAACGGGGTGATCAGGTAGTCTTGACCCAACAGTCAAGAGGAAAGCCCTCGGGATGTTGGGTGAAAGTCCCGACCGGCGGTAGCCGCACCCGTACGGGATGCGGGAGCCCGCGAGCCCACGGCAACCAGCCGCGTGGTCGACCCGGTGCCCGAAGCGACGCTCGATCCGAGCCGCTCCGGTAGTCCGGGGCCGACGGTCACAGTCCGGATGGGAGAGGGCGCACGGCCGGCGCGCCCGGACGCGCCTGCAGCGCCGTCCCGCGGGCCCGACAGGGACGGTGCTGGAGTGCCAGTGCAGGACGAGCCGGTCGACCGGGCGATGCGGCGAGCACTCGCGCTGGCCGACGGGGTGCGCCGCACGACCGCACCGAACCCCTGGGTCGGCTGCGTCCTGCTCCGCGACGGCGAGGTCGTGGGTGAGGGGGCGACCGCACCCCCCGGCGGCCCGCACGCCGAAGCCGTCGCGCTCGCGGCCGCGGGCGACCGCGCCCGCGGCGCCACCGCCGTCGTGACCCTCGAGCCGTGCTCGCACACCGGCCGTACCGGTCCGTGCGCCGACTCGCTCCTCGACGCCGGCGTCTCGCGTGTGGTCGTCGCGCTCGAGGATCCCGACGACCGCGTTCGGGGGACGGGCGTCGCGAGCCTGCGCGCCGGCGGCGTGCCCGTCGACGTCGGCGTGGGCGCGGCCGAGGCGGCCCGATCGCTGGCGCCGTACCTGCATCACCGCCGCACCGGACGGGCGTACTGCGTCCTGAAGACCGCCACCAGCCTCGACGGGCGCACCGCGGCGGCGGACGGCTCTTCACGATGGATCACCGGGCCGCGGGCGCGCGCCGACGCCCACGAGCTGCGCGCCGATTCCCAGGCCGTCGTCGTGGGATCGGGCACGGCGCTCGCGGACCAGCCGGCGCTCACGGCTCGCGACGTCGTCGAACGCGTGGCGCGGCCCCCGCTCCGTGTGCTGCTCGACGCCCGTGGCCGGGTCCCCGCCGCGGGCCCGCTCTTCGACCCGGCGCTGGCGCCGACCCTCGTCGTCACCACCGAACGGGCCCCGGCCGGCGCGATCGACGCCTGGCGAGCGGCGGGCGCCAAGGTGGAGGCGGTCCCGGGCGGCGCCGGGGGACGGGGCGTCGACCTCGTCGCGGTGCTCGCGCTGCTCGGCGGTCACGGCGTGCTCCAGGCCATGGTCGAGGGCGGCGCGACGGTCCACGGCGCGCTGCTCGCCGACGGCCTGGTCGACCGCGTCGTCGCCTACGTGGCCCCGGTCGCACTCGGCGCCGGTGGCCGCGCCGCCTTCGCCGCGCCGGGGGCGCCGTCGGTGGCGGCCGCACCCCGCTGGGCGCTGGCATCGGTGCGCGCCCTGGGAGACGACGTGCGGCTCGACTACGAGACCGTCCCCGAGCCTGGTGGTCGGTGATGTTCACGGGCATCGTGGAGGAGCAGGGGAGGGTCCGCCGGGTCGACCGGCGCGAGGGTGGCGCCCGGCTCGAGTTCGAAGCGGACGCCGTGCTCGCCGACGTCGAGCCGGGCGCGTCCATCGCGG